>DATARE010000489.1:0-6263 GCA_036264295.1 Micropepsaceae bacterium
AAAAGCTCGCCATGCGGATTCGGGGGGAATGCCCTACTCGACTGCACAGACGAGCGCTCAGGTTCGGTGTGTCCCCTTGACATACGAAGCCCCCACTCGCTCAACGGAGAATATCAGAAGCCCACGGTCCTATTTCCCCTCGAACGGACAGCAGATAACAAGAATGCTATTCGTCAAATGCGAGTCTGTGAAGCCGTTTTCACGCGAACTTTTCAACGCGCGAAGCACAATGTGCTGTGACAAATAAAGGCCCGAGGCTCCGTTCTGCGGTTTTTTAAAATCGGCTCGCGAAATTGCTGCGCAGGAGGTTCCCCGACGGAACTTTTTCGCCAAGGGTCCAGTTTTGGAACAGTTTTTTTAAATCTAAATCGGCGCACTCAGATATTCGATCAGCCGCTTGCCGGGCAGGAAGAAATATCCGCCGCCTTTGGTTGTAATGAACCGCGGCATCGGCGAAAGGCGCACGGGCCCGTCCCGCGTGGGGATTGTGTAGCTGCAAACCCCTTTTTCGGCATCTCCGAGCAAAGGGTCCTTTTCACACGACAGACCGTGAAAGGATGGGCTTTTCAACCAAGTTTGCTGCACAAACTCAAATTGACGCTCGATATCCCCGTTCAGACACATGAATAGCAAGCCGGGGTCTTGTCCCGAACGTGGCACATATTGACGGCCCACCCGGATAATCCGATGACGGTTGCTGATCTCGATCTGGTCGGCCGAACCGGGATCGAAACTGTCGCGCGGATTTGAACGGCGCACATGCGCGCCATACGGGCACCGCAGGGCTTCCGGGTCCTCCGTGCCGAAGAGGAAATCATTGTCCGCGCTTTGATCCGCGGCCGGTTCGATGGCGGGCTTGTCTGCCGGGTGCGTCTTGGGCCGGATCGCTTCTGGCGTTGCCTGCGCAGAGGGCGCGCTACGCATGCTCATCTTGCGCGGGACCGCGGCATGCGCATCCGGGTCGTAGCGATTTTTCTCATCTCTTGGAGGTTCGTAAGGGTGGCGCACCAGGGATGCGCCATCGGCCCAGCGTCCAACCAATTTGGCGGCGATGAACGCCTTGCTCACCACATAGGGCGGCGGCAATCGCGGTTCCGCCGCCAAACGCGTGGCCTCACGCTCGCAATAATCGTGAAACGCCGAAACGTTCTGCTCCAACTGACGGATGACGAGGAAACTGCCATTGAAACCGATATCGCGCGTCATCTCGACTGCGGCGCGGCCGAAATCATCGCATGTACCGGCCAGTGGTAAACGATTGCCGGGATCCTGAATCGCCGGCAGGGTCGGCCCGGGAGGAAGATTGCCGCGATTGTCCGGATAACCCAGGATGAACTCGCCGGGTTCCACGATGTGGATGGGATCGCCACTGCGCAATGCCTTATAACTGCCGCGAATAACGGGTTGAGAGATTCCGTCGGCAAAGCCGAATGGCTCCGTCTTGCCAACTTTCTGTAGCGGGATCCGATAGGGATCGCCGATGCCGTTGGCCTTGGCGCTTTGGATGAGCTTATGTTCGAGTTCGGCGACCGCCTGTTCCGTTCGCCCATACACCAGCAATGCCATATCGGGTTGCGTGCGGCCCCAGAGCCAATTCTCCAGTCCATTCTCGCCCATATCGCCCAGGATGCGCGCACGCGCTTCGTTGGTCATCCCTTCCAGGAAGGCAAAGGGAAAGGTTGCCAGGCTTTCCTGCGGGAGACCGAGGCGCGCCAATCCACCGGCGCCGAGCGCAAAGGTCACCACCGCATCCGTCCCGAGACGCCGGCCATCATTGAAGGCGATATGAGGCTCAATGGCCCGCACCCATGCGCGCGCCTTTTTGAGTTCGGGGGCCAGATCGAACAGCAGGCACGTTCCATAGGGCATGAAACCGAGGCCGCCAAAGATCAGGCTTTGAATTTCGTTGCTGACAAGCTTGGATTGAGGCCTTGCCGCCGATCCGAACAATGCGAGCCAGCGCATCGCTTCGTCTTCGGTCATTGTGCCCGACAGGCCACGGCGGATATCCGCATTGCTGCGGATGCTTGTGGTCGTCAGGGTTGGATAGGCGCTGTACCAGAATCGTGTGGGCACCATGCTACGCCGGGCATAACGCTTGAACCGCTCGCCGTCGGTAGCGCCTTTTGAAAGCAGGTTCTCTGCCCGTGGAAAGCCGATCGAATTCGACCACACCGCCGTCAGGCCGTTATGGGCACGGGTGATGAAATCTTCCAGATAGCTTTCCCAGCTCGCATCATAGTTCGAGAGGAAAATAAGATCGGGACTGCCAGGCGGCGTCACCCAGCGCGCAAAATGAATCGTGCCGATGCCGCTGAGAAAACCGGGGCGGAAAAATTTGGTCGCCCCCACAGTGACGAACCGGAATGCCAGACGCAACGTGAACCGCCGGATCAGCTCAGGTTTGCGCTGCGTCACGGAAATCATGTGATTTTGTGCAATCTGGTTTTCGCGCGCGAACATCGCGGCGTTGGTCGCGCGGTCCGCCATTTCATCTTGCACCCAATCCCGAGTTTCGGCCCGACGCAGCAGAAAATAAGCCGCGCCCAGAAAGATCGCAGAGGCAAGAAGCGCGATCCAGAAGCCCACCCAAAGCCCGCCAAAAAAGCCCGTCACGAACGAAGCGTCGAGCAATGCCCGATAGACAGCCCATCCCAGAATTATAAGAGCCGCGGGCCACAAATAGGTTTGCACCCCGGCGATGGCGAGTTGGACGTAATAGGCGAACTTCGAAATCTGTACAAAGGGGGCGCCCGCGGCAGCCGGCGTCAGCGCATCCGCGAACCCATCGGCCTTGAGCCGGTTGCGAACATCCTCGACCCGTGCAAGCGCGTGCATATTTGCCGGCTGGGCGGCCAGCACATCGGGGATATGGCTTGCGAGCCGCGCTTCGTCTCGAATGCGGCCCACGCTCATTCCCGGTGTGCCGGCAAAGCAAAGGCCCGGATTGTCGAACCATCCCGAACCAACGCTGACCTGGTGAGATCGCAAATACGTGCTGAGTTCGGCGTCGGTGCGCCAATCGCTCGCCATTGCGAAGATGGGCAAGACATGTTCGCCGAGGGCTTCAACGATTCTAAGCAAAGCCCGATCTTCGGTCCCATCCGCCGAAAATTCAAAGACGATATAGGCCCGCTGACCATCGGCCGAACGGATCGCATGCAGGCTGGTGAAATGCGTGCCGTCACCATTGCCATCGAGGCGGTCTAGCGCGGCGCGAATCTCCTCCTTTGCCGGATTGCCAAGCGCGTCGATTGTAGCTTGTGCATCGGACACGCGCTCCAATGCGAGCGGTGCAATCATTGTCACCATGGCGTGAGTCATGGCAATCAATGCTCGAATTTGAGGATGAGATGATCGGGAAACGGGCCGGCCCATTGCACCGAGCCCACCGATTTGATGCCGCGCTTGAGCAGTGCGCCGACCAAAAGCGGGATTTGAAACGCGTTGACGGCTCTACCCGCGCAAGGGTGAAGGCCGCCGCCAAAATGCAGATAGGCCCCGACGGGCCGGTCCGGCCGTAGCGCATCGGGTTCGGGAAAGGCCGAAGGATCGCGCATCGCAGCCTGGGTCCAAGCGATCATTTGATCACCCGGGCGAACAACGACATTCGCAAGCTGCGTCGCCGTAACCGCCTGACGCTGCACCAGCGGATTGTGCGGCCACAGGCGCAGGGCCTCGCAGCACCAGCCGGCGAGCCGCACGGGATTACCCGCGTCCACAATGATGCCCTTTGCGAGTTCGGCGTTTCTACCGATCAACCAGACAATCTTGGCGACGGAACTGGCGGTGGTGTCGATGCTGCCAACCAGCATTCCACCCAATGTCCGTCTGATGCCGTCATCGTCCAAAATGCCGTCGGTAAGCAAACGGCCCATCAGATCGGTACCGAATTGACCGGAGGCCCGGCGTCGCGCGATTTCTTCGGCGAACCAGGTCTTCATAAATCCCGCCGCAATTAATGCGCGTCTCTCAATCGCCTTGTCATTGGTCACGTTAAGAAAAGTGTGCGCGAAAACCGCGCGCGCAACTTCCATGAAGGCCAGTTCGGTCGTACCTTGAATGCCAAACAGGCGTCGGGCGGTGTGGGCCGCGATGAGGCGGGCGTACTCTCCCACCACATCGATTTCCCCATTTGCCGCATCGACTTTGGCCGCGGCTTCTTGGGCGACTGCGGCTTCAATTGGCGCCAAAGGAACTTGTGACAGCGCCGAATACAAGGCCCTGCGCTCCTGAGTCAGTGTCGCGCCTCGATCCATTCCGAGAATGAACGGACCGTTCACCGCGTCGATGCGGGCGGCATTGATCGGGCCGATCTGAAAATCGAGATCGCGGCCAAGAAGTTCGAGCACCTGGGCATGGCGGGCCACGAGCACTCGGCTGCCGATACGTATAGGCTTGCCCCATATCGCGGAAATCCATGCCCCGATGCGCGCGGCCAATGCGGGCAAAGGCTGAGTGTTCAGCAGCGTCGTGAAGAATCCCGAACTCGGCGGCGTAACGATCTCGCTGAGGACAACAGATGTCGTGGACCCAATACTCACGCGCCCCCCCCTTTCCGCCCGCCACATTTTGCGCAACGGCCCCCTTGTAGCGTGACCTTAAGTTCACAGAGCTGGCGTGTCCAGAATTCGTGCAGCCGCTCCGAAGTGAACCGCGCTGCCCAAGGTTGCATTGCGCAATGCAGCTGCGAGCACCAGCACAGCGCATTGGCCCAAAGGTATTCTTAAAATTTCAGCCTGCGGCGATGTATTCCTTCAGCGCCTGGGCTTCGCGCAATGTCTCAGCGATCCGAATCTTCACGACGTCTCCAATGGAGATAATTCCGGCGATGCTCCCGCCATCCACCACGGGCATGTGCCGAAACCGGCAGCGGGTCATGGTCTCCATAATCTCTTCAATAGTGTCGTTCTCTTCGCAAACGGCGACATCGGTGGTCATGCAGGTTGCCACCGTCAAGCCGAGCGCAGCTGCGCCTTCCTCTGCCACGGCGCGCACAATATCCCGTTCGGAAAGTATACCTGCCAGAGTTCCTCCCTCGGCCCGCACAACAAGTGCGCCTATGCGCAGTTTCGTCAGCACGCGAGCCGCTTCCGCCAATGTCGCATCGGGAGTGATGGCGAGCACATCACGACCTTTGTCGTGAAGAATGTGAGACACAAGCATGCTCTTGCCTCCGTTAGGAAGTAACGAGCCCGGGGGCCCCGCTTTCTCGACAACGCGTCAGCTGCAATTGGGTGCGCGTTCAAGAGGCGGCGAGAGGCGGGCACCCGCCCCATCCAGGCTGCAATCCTGCGCCCACCCTCACCCGCGGGCAAGCCACGCTTCCGATATTGATCTTGTTGCGAACCTTTCTCAACTGCGGGGTGCCCAGACCTAAGAAACCGGCTTGCCACAGAGTACGAAAAGCGGAAAAAGATCGGAGCGACCGACCTCCAAAGGTCGGAGTTGGGCGCGGGAGCTGTGGCCGAGAGGCTGAAGGCGGCGGTTTGCTAAACCGTTATACGGTCGAAAAGCCGTATCGAGGGTTCGAATCCCTCCGGCTCCGCCAACACTTCTTGATAAGCAATTGTAATGAAATGATATTATGTATTATACTAAATTGGTTCCCATGATATTTCCCACGAATTGCCATTACCTAGTCGAAGGATGCAAGCAAAGACCGTGAATAGTAGTCATGCGCCGGATGAATCGCGGGCCTCTGCACCTGATCCGCTTCTGTCTGGTTTTCCGTGCATTCCGTTTAGCTTTACCCGGACGTAAAGTTCGACTCGCCCTCCCGGCATTGGGGCGGTGTCCGTTTTGGGCTAGGCTCGCGCGGGTCTTTCGCGATCAACGGGGCTGTGGGTATGCGTCAATCTATGTTGGTGGCCGCGGCGGCCGCATTTGTTTGCTTGGTTTCTTTGCCGGCCGATGCGGTCCCGTTCACGGATGGGCAGGTCATTTCATTCAGCCAGAACACATGGGGAGCCGATCCGGGAGCCGGTCCGCCCGCCTCGCTCGTCGTCCAACATTTCGACGACATCTATCCGGTTGGCCTGACTGTTGGTGTTGGGAACTTTATCCTGTTCACCAGCGGTAACAGTGGCGGTCCGGTGCTCATTTTTTTACCCACTACGGGCCCTGCTGCCGCACTCAACGCAACACTCGTCGATCCGACGAGCTCGTCATCGGGCATATTCGGGGGCCAAGTTGTGGGCCTCAGATTCAATATTGATTTCAGCGAAGCCGGATTCACGCTCGGATCATCGGGAGTCCCGTTC
>DATARE010000499.1:0-9802 GCA_036264295.1 Micropepsaceae bacterium
AGCCGTTTGAGCCGCGCTGATACATCGGATGGGCAGCATCGCCGACGAGCGCGATGCGGCCGAAAGTCCAGCGTGAGACAGGATCGCGGTCCACCATCGGATATTCGAGCAGCACCTCGGAATTCTTCAGCAGCTGCGGAACGTCCAGCCAATCGAACTTCCAGCTTTCATAGATCGGCAGGAAATCTTCGAGCTTGCCCGGCTTGTTCCAATCGTTTTTGGGCCGCCCCAGCAGCGGGGCCTCGGTGGTCCAATTGATCAGCTGGTTTCCGGCACCGTCCACATCATCGACAATGGGATAGATCACGATCTTGCCGGTCTTGATCGAGCCGATGCGCAAATAGGTGTGGCCGTCGAGAATGGGCTTGCCGCGCGCCACGCCCCGCCAGGTGTTGATGCCTTCGAACGCAAGTTGCTCGTCGGGATAGAACTGCTTGCGCACCACCGAATTGATGCCGTCGCAGGCGAGCGCAATACCGGCCCGCACAGGCGGCAGCGTTGTACCGCTGGTGGTCTCCTGAAAATTCAGCGTCACACCGTCGGCGTTCTGCTCCACACCGACACAACGCCGGTTGGTGAGGACAGCAGCCTCGCCCAGCCGTTCGCGCGCAGCCTGAAAAAGAATCGTATGCAGTCGCCCGCGATGAATGCCCACCTCGGGATAGGGATAACCGGCGTAACGGCCGCGCGGCTCGGTGTAGATGAGCTGGCCGAACCGGTTGAAGAATGCACTTTGCGTGTTCACCACGCCGGCGGCGACGATCTGGTCCTGCAGGCCGAGCGCGGTCAGCTCGCGCATCGCGTGCGGCAGAATCGTGATGCCCACACCAAGCTCTTTCACTTCCGGCGCGACTTCATAGACGCATGCGGAAATGCCGCGTTTGTGCAGGCCCAAAGCGAGTGCGAGCCCCGCGATGCCGCCGCCGATGATGGCGATGTCTGTGTTCTGGCTCATGAATGTTTCAGCGCGTCCGGGTTGGCGACGTTGATCGGCTTGCCGTCGAGAAACGCCAGGATGTTGTGTATCGCATGTTCATAGAACACGCCCAAGCCTTCGACAGTGGTGAAGCCCAGATGCGGCGTCAGCACGGTGTTGGGCAAAGCGCGGAACGGATTGTCGGGCGGCAACGGTTCGCGGTCATAGACGTCGAGTCCGGCGACGATGCGGCCTTCGCGCAGCGCCGCGACCAATGCCGGCTCCTCCACAATGGGCCCGCGCGAGGTGTTGACGAAGATCGCGCCCTTCTTCATGCGCGCAAAATCGGCCGCCCCGATCAGCCCGCGCGAACGCGGACCCAGCACGAGATGGATGCTGACCGCGTCGCTTTCGGCGAACAGTGTTTCGCGGCTGACCCGCTCCGCACCGGCTTCTTTGGCCTTTTCATCGGTCAGGTTCTGGCTCCAGGCAATCACGCGCATGCCGAGCGCGCGGCCGTAACGCGCCATATAGGCGCCGATGCGCCCAAGCCCGACGAGGCCCAGCGTCCGTCCTTCCAGATTGATTCCCGGCGGAATGCCTTCCTGGAAACGGCCCGACCGCATGGCGGCATCGCCATGCGGAATTTTGCGGGCCGCTGCCAGCAGCAGAGCCAAGCTCATTTCGGCGGCGGGGGCGGGCGAATGGCCGCCGGAGGTGAAGGTGCAGACGATGCCCCGCTTGGTGCAGGCATCCTGATCCACATTGGGGGCGCGTGAGCCGGTCAGCGACATCA
Source organism: Micropepsaceae bacterium (assembly GCA_036264295.1). GTDB lineage: Bacteria > Pseudomonadota > Alphaproteobacteria > Micropepsales > Micropepsaceae > CAIYRG01. Next base: position 1,713 of record DATARE010000499.1, read on the forward strand.
TCTTCAGCCGCGGCAGCCGGGCAATCAGCGTTTCGGCAAAGCGGGAGCGCTCTCGGGTGGGCAGGATGATGTCGAAATCCTTCAAATCCTGCGCCGCCTGGTCCTCATCGGCGGCCGAATAATGCCGGGGAAAGAACACCACTTCGGCCCGGGCCTGCAGCGCCGACCAATCGGTCACGTCGCGTGCGGCATTCTGCCAATCGTCGGTAACGGCAACGCGTATTCCAGCCATGCCCAGCCCTTCCTTTCGGTTGCGGGCATTTAATGCCAATGGCCGCGAAATGCCAGCGATAGGCCAGCGATGTGAAGCCATACAGGCCGGGGGTAAAGCCGGGCTTGCCAGCGGCCCTGCGACCTGACAAACCGCATTTGACGGCGGGGAGGCTGGCGCTCATTTTGGAGGCATGACGGAGTCAATGAGTCGCGCAAGCAACCTGGCCCGAACCATAACGGTGCCCCCGGAATTCCTCGATATGGCGGCGCTTGACGCCGCAACCGTGGAGCACGGGCCTTTCCCGTTCTTCATCGTGCCCCGTTTCGTCCGGGCGGAGGCGCTGGATGCGATTCGCGCCGATTTTCCCGCCATCCGGCACCCCGGAAGTTTTCCCCTTCCCACGCTGGAATATGGCCCGGCTTTCGCAGCCTTCATGGACGAGCTTCAGGGCGCGGCCATGGCGCGCGCGGTTGGCGAAAAACTCGGCATGGACCTGACGGCCAGTCCCACCATGGTGACCGTGCGGGGGCAGAGCCGCTCCGCCGACGGCAAGATCCACACCGACAGCCGCACCAAGCTGGTGACGGTGCTGATCTATATGAACGATAGCTGGGAGAGCCCCAAAGGGCGGCTACGGCTGGTGCGCTCGGAAACCGACCTCAACGATGTGATCGCCGAGGTGCCGCCGGAGCAGGGGACGCTGCTGGTATTTCGCAACGATCCCACTGCCTGGCACGGTTTCGAGCCCTTCGCGGGCCCGCGCCGGGTGATCCAATTGAATTGGGTGACGGATGAGTCGGTGGTGCGGCGCGAGCAGGCGCGCCATCGTCTGAGCGCGTTTTTCAAGCGGCTGGGAAAACGCAAGCCGTGAGCCCGCTGGCCGGCCCATGCCGCTGAACATCGAAACCTTCAGCAATGCCGTCGGCGGCAACGCCTTTTATAAGGCGGTGACGCATCCTTTGGCCGCGGAACCGGCGCGCGCGCTGCTCGCCACATTGCGCAAGAGCGGCCCTGTCGCGATCTACGATCCACACAATCTGCTGGCGGCCTTCGACGCCGTGTATCCGTTGGATGGAATCGAGATCGCTGGGTTGTTCGTTCAGGATGTTAGCCATGTCGGACGGAAATTCCGCGACCTTGCCGCGCGGCCCATTACCGAGCTCGCCGATTGTCACGCCGAAACTGTCCTGATCGCGGGTTTCGACACCCATCTTTCGGCGCAGCACGTCAAGCCGCTGATCAATGGCGCCGCGCTTATGAGCTTCGATGCGCTCCGTCTTCCCGACGAGATGCTGTCGGACAAAGGGCGCTATCTTTCCAATCTCAATTTCGCGACCAATTTCGCATTCTTCCGTGATTCCGATGGGCTGCACACGCGCCTCGTGACGGCAAATTACTGGTCCGCCTACGGAGGAAAAGGCGGCCACATCCGGTTCCATTTGTTCGATAGCGCGGGCGCTGCAATCGCCGATTGGCAGGAACCGTTGCCAGGTGCGAACGGCGCCATTGTGGTGGACAGCCGCGACATCCGCGCGCGCTTTGGCCTGCCTCCGTTCACCGGCCAATTGTTCCTGCATGTGGTGGGCGCAGCCGGCCACGACATCGTGAAATATGCGCTCGACACCTATGGCGATGAAACCGATGTGCTCTCCTGCACGCATGACGCCAATTCCTGGCCGGCCAACCGCTATGCCGGTCTGCCCGCGCCCGCAGAAGATGAAGAGATCGTGCTGTGGGTGCAGAATTCGCACCCCAATCCGATAGCGCCTGGCGAAATCGGTCTGAACCTGATGGGCGATGAAAAGATTGCCACGCTGGGCGAAGCCATCGGCCCGTTTGCCACCCACCGGCTGAGCGCTTCGGACCTGCTCCCCGATGCGCGCTGGCCGCAACAGATCGAGATACGCGCCGGGAAACATTTCGTGCGTCCGCGCTATGAGGTGTTGCGCAAGAACGGCCATCGTCACATCGCGCACCCCAATGTCGAACGCGAGGATTTGAAACTCGACGCGCAATTGCCGGACCTCGGCGCGGTTCTGGGCAAGGGGTTCATCCTGCCCGCGCCGGTGCTGCCGGTGGACCGTTTCCGCAGCATCATCCTGCCCACGCCGATGTCCACCGCGCAGGCGCATCTGCCGGTGAAACTCGTCATTTACGATGCGTCGGGACGCGAGGCCGCCGCGCACACATTCGGCAATCTGGCGCGCAATGAATCCGTGGCCATGGCGGCCAACGAGATTTTGAACGGCCATATCGATGGCGGCTATGGCCATATGGAATTGGTCTATGATTTCGATGCGGGGCGCGCGGCCGATGGCTGGCTGCACGCGCTCTTTCGTTATGAAGATCGTGAAACCGGTCACGCCGCCGAAACCAGTTTTGGCGCGCATATGTTCAACACGCTCGTCACTTACAAGGGTGAACCGCAATCCTACAAAGGCCCGCCGCCGGGATTGTCGACGCGGTTGTTCCTGCGCGTGGGGCCCGCGCCGCTCGATACGATGTGCCATCTTGTCTATCCGGCATCGCGCTCCTGGCATGCCGCGTCGAACACCGCGCTGATGCTGATGTCCGCGGCCGGCGAAGAGGTGGCGCGGCGCGAACTCAAGATCCCCTGCGGCGGTTCGGTGTTGTGGCGCGTGAACGAGACGTTCAGCGAGGCAGAACGAAAAGGTGCCGGCGAGAATTGCTACGTGCTGGTGCGCGATACCACTTGCCGGCTGTTCGGTTACCACGGTCTCGTTGGCGCGCGCGCCTTCAGCCTGGATCACATGTTTGGGTTCTGACGCGCACCCGCTGTCGTGCTGGGTGGTGACCGACGGCAAAGCGGGCATGGAAAGCCAATGCGTCGGCCTTGCCGAAGCGCTCGGCCTCACGCAAGTGGTGAAGCGTGTAAATCTGCGCGCGCCCTGGCGGCAGCTGACGCCCTATATCCGCATCGGGGGCCGCGCCCAATTCGCAAGCGGTGGCGATACGCTGGTTCCGCCCTGGCCCGACCTTCTCATCGCCACCGGCCGGCACAGTGTTGCGGCCTCGCTGCTGGTGAAGAAACTGTCTGGTGGCCGGACGAGAACGGTGCAGATTCAAAATCCGGTGATTGGCGCGCGCCATTTCGATCTGGTCGTCGTGCCGCGTCATGACCGGCTTGAAGGCCCGAACATCCTTTCCACGCGCGGTGCGCTGCATCGCGTGACACCGGCGCTGTTGCGGCAAGGCGCGGAGCGGTTGGCACCCAAGCTCGCGCATCTCAAACGCCCTTACATTGGCGTTCTCATCGGCGGGTCCAATGCAGCCTATCGCATGGGTGCGGCGGAAATGGCGGCGCTCGCGCGCCAGCTTGCTTCGGCTGCGCGTACGATCAAGGGCAGTCTTCTGATTACGCCCTCGCGGCGCACGGGCGAGGAAAATCTGGGTATCCTGAAGGCCGAATTGTCGGACGTGCCGCACGACATATGGAACGGGCAGGGCGAAAATCCTTATTTCGGTATTCTCGGCCTCGCGGATTTCCTGGTCGTCACCTGCGATTCCGTGAACATGGTTTCGGAAAGCGCTGCTACGGGAAAGCCGCTCTATGTCTTCGATCTGCCGGGCGGCTCGGACAAGTTCGCGCGCTTCCATCGGCTGTTGCGGGAGGAAGGCGTGACCCGCCCCTTCGCCGGCACGCTTGCGAATTACACCTATGCACCGCTGGACGACGTGAGCATGGTCGCTACCCGGGTGAGGACGTTGTTGCGTCCCTGAGGAATCATTGTTGTCATGCCCAGTGAGCCGTGCGAAGCACGGCGAGGGAAGGGCACCCATTCGGTGACGGCAAATCGCCTTCGCCGCTTGGTTTCCCTTCCCCTCGCGGCATGCGCCGCTCGGCCGGGAATGACAGATATGTTGTGGTGGTTCTCCTCGTGACGCCCCCCGAAATCCTGCTTCTCGTGACCATCGGTTTCCTCGCCGGAACCTGCAACGCGCTGGTCGGCGGCGGCACGCTCTTCACCTTTCCGGTGCTGCTTGCGGCGGGCCTGCCGCCGGTCATGGCGAACACCACGACCACCGTCGCGCTGTTGCCCGGCACGTTCACCTCCGCCTACGCCTATTTGCCGGAACTCAGCCGGGTGCGGGACAACCTTCCCAAGCGCATCGCGGTTGCCACGGCCGGTGGGCTGCTCGGCGCGGTCCTGCTTCTCGCGTCCAGCAATGCGGTGTTCTTCTATCTCGTGCCCTGGCTGCTTGGGATCGCCACCATCCTGTTCACCTTTTCGCGCCGGATCGTGAAGCGCGTCACAAAGGACCAGCATCGCAAGAACGAAGGCCGGCTTCTCGTGATGGAATTTGCCAGCGCGATCTATGGCGGCTATTTCGGCGCTGCCATCGGCATATTGCTGCTGGCCTCCATGGCGCTCGCCGGCGAGCAAAACATGCAAAGCGCCAACGCCCAGCGCAATTTTCTTGTCTGCTTCATCAATGGCGTCGCGGCTGTGCTTTTTATCGTCACCGGCACGGTGTCCTGGACTGTCGCGCTGATCGTCATGGTCGGCGCGATAGGGGGCGGCTATTTTGGTGCGCGTATCGCCAAACGCATTCCGAACGAAATCCTGCGTTCCATCATCACGGCGGCAGGGGCGTTCTTCGCCGTCTACTATTTCGTGAGGGCCTATGGCTGACGCACATGTATGAGCTCTTGAACGGTATTCGCATCGTCGATTTGACGACGACCTATCTCGGGCCTTACGCGACACAGTTCCTCGGCGATATGGGCGCCGAAATCCTCAAGATCGAATCCCTTGAAGGCGATGTCGGCCGTTCCCCGCGCCCCAGCCGCTCGCCGGATATGGGCGCGGGGTTCCTCAATACCAACCGCAACAAGCGCTCGCTCGCCGTCGATTTGCGCGCGCCCGAAGGCCGCAATGTGGTCCTGAAGCTGATAGCGGGCGCCGATGCGCTGGTGCACAATATGCGTCCCGCCGCGGCGGCAAAACTCGGCCTCGCCTATGAAGACGCGGCCCGCGCCAATACCAGCATCGTCTATTGCTATTCGCCGGGCTTCGGCCAGAACGGCCCCTATGCCGCGGATCCGGCCTATGACGACATTATCCAGGCCATGTCTGGGCTCGCCGCGCTCAACGCGGATTCCTCCGGCGCGCCGCGATTTCTTCCGTCCATCATCGCCGATAAGGTGGTGGGACTGCATCTTGCCTTCGCCGTTGCGACCGGTTTGGTGCATCGCCTGAAAACGGCCAAAGGCTGCGCCATCGAAGCTCCGATGTTCGAAAGCATGGTGGCATTTCTGCTGGTCGAGCATCTGGCGGGGCGCACCTTCGTGCCGCCCTTGGGGCCCCCCGGCTATGAGCGGATGTTGGCGAAAAATCGCCGACCGTACAAAACCCGCGACGGCTACATCGCGATCATGCCCTATACCAGCCAGCAATGGACGCGCTTCATGGAATGCATTGGGCGGAGCGATCTTCTGGCGCTCGATTGGGTGCAGGACCCGGTAAAGCGCAGCGCCAATGTGGATGCGCTCTATCAGGTGATCAGCGATGCCGCGCCCCGGCACACGACGGCCGAATGGCTGGCGATCCTCGATGCGCGCGATATCCCCTGCGGGCCCGTGAACACACTGGACACCTTGTTCGAGGAGCCGCATCTGAAACAAGCGGGCGTGTTCGAGGAAATCGCCCATCCCACGGAGGGCACCCTGACCAAGATCCGTTCGCCTTTCCGGGTCTTGGACCTGCCCCGCCAACTTGATCGGCCCGCGCCAAGGCCCGGCGAGGACAGCAAAGCGATTCTGCTGGAGGCCGGGTTTGGGCCCAAAGACATCGAGGATCTGGCCGCCCGCGGGATTATTGGCGATTCCCAAGGTGCCTAAGCGGGCCCACAAGCAATTTTTTGGTCCCGCTTTGCCTCGTAATTTGGGTTAAGGGCTTCGAAAGACGTGCAGATTCGAAATTTTCTTGCGCCGATGCGCAAAAACACCACCTGCGGCCAAACGGAGCTTTGTTGCGCAAGGTTCATTTCCTATAAGAGTTCGAACTGATAGGATCAAAAGGCCGGAAGACTCTCCGGCTGGAGTGCGGGGCTTATGCGCAAACGGCTGGTAATAGCGGCATTGTCTTTGCTGGGGGCTGCCCTTTGGGCGCCGCTGGCGGATGCGGCTGCGCCGGTTGTGATTCCTATGAAGCTCGCGCCAGCCTCCTCGGTTTCGCTGGACCGCACCGGACATGTCGTGAACCTCAATCTGGGCGGGCTGATGGTCCCCGGATTTGGTCAGGACATGCCGTCGCTGCATCCGAACGCGCTTGCCGTCGGGGGCGGCATGCAGCTGGAACTTTCGCGCGGACGCAATTGGGATCCTTATGCCGATCTTTTCCCGTCTGTTGCGGCGCTGAATTCCACCTATCTCAACGGGACCAACACCCGCGCGAGTGCAAGTTTCGCACTGAGCAAAGATTTTAGCTTCGATGCCAGCCATGTGGCACTCGGGCTGGGTGCGCTGAGCGACGCACAGCCGAGCGGCTTCGCGCGCGATTTGGCCCAGCGTTTGGGTGCGGATTTGCCAGCCGTCGGGACCACGTCCGCGCGCCTGAATTGGAATTTCAGCGATTGGGGCGGAGTTGCTCTGATGGCGTCGCAATCCAATGGCGATGCCGCGCTGCTCAGCAATATTCCCGTATCGCTCAGGGGCCCAGGATCGACCGACAGTTCGGCTTTGGGCATTTCGGCCCGCGTCGGCTTCGGCGAGGGTTGGGTGACAAGTCTCACCTATGCCGAGGGCGTCACCAAGCTCGATCTTTCCGGCGACAAGCTCGGGACGGCGGGCGACCCGGTGCGTTCGCAATCCTATGGCATCGGACTCGCGAAGACGGGATTGTTCGGCGACGACGCGCTTGGAATCGCTCTGTCCCGGCCGCTGCAGATTTACACCGGCAGCGTCGGCTTCGGTTCACTGAACACAAATTTCGCCTTGGCCAATACGCAAGCCCGTGAATCGGATGTCGAACTCGGTTATGTGACCAGCTTCCTTGACGGCACCTTGGCGCTTCAGGCCAATGCCGCCTACCAGCTGAACGCGGCCGGTACACGCGGACAGAACGCCGTGACCGGCGTCGCCCGGGCCAAGCTGAACTTCTAATCCACTATTCAGCGTCGCTTCTCGCCGGACCGTTTCGGAACGGAGTGGTTTTGCCTGCGTTCAAAGGTGGGGGCGAAAGGTGCGCCCATGGCTTCGACAGCAAAGATTTTGAATCGCCGCACTGCAATGACTGCGCTGGGCGTGGCGAGTCTTCTGGCCGTTTCACCGGCGATGGCTGCCGACCGCAAGGAGTCCAAAGAAAAAGGCGCTGGCGAGGATGTCAGTGCCACCGAAGACATGATGCGCGAACATGGCGTCTTGCGCCGCGTGCTCGTCATCTATGCGGAATTGCCGCGGCTCGTGCGAGGGAGCGACGCGCACATTGATCCCAAGGCGTTGAACGAGGCCGCAAAACTGTTCCGCGATTTCGGCGAGAACTATCATGAACGCATGCTGGAAGAGGACCATGTATTTCCGCAGCTGCGGAAATCCGGGGGCGAGAACGCCAAACGGGTTGAGATATTGGTGCGCCAACATGATCGCGGGCGCGAGATTACACGCTACATCATCGATCAGACGGAGCGCGGCCAACTCGGCGATGCCCAAAGACTCGCACAAATTTGCCAATCCATGGCGCGCATGTACGAACCGCACACGGCCTGGGAGGACACGCTTGTGTTTCCGGCATGGAAGAAGCTGCACAGCAAGAGCGAGCTCGATGAAATTGCGGAGCAATTCGAGGACATCGAGCATCGAACGTTCGGCCGGGACGGGTTCGAAGATGCGCTTCGGCGCGTTGCCCGCGTGGAG
>DATARE010000501.1:0-6557 GCA_036264295.1 Micropepsaceae bacterium
CATGGACCGCCGACATCAACGATGTTCGCCACGTCGCCGCCATGATCCCCGGCCCTAAGCCTTTGCGCGTCAATGTCGTCAAATTCGCCGAAAGCCGCCGCACCAAGAATTTTTCGGTGAAGGGCGCCCCGAAAGAACCGAGCATCCAGGCCCGCACCGCTTTTCAGGTGGTCTATCGCGACGGCACCATCATGATCGATTCCGGCATGGACCTGCAGGTGCACAAATTCTTTGGCCGCGGTGTCGAGGAGCCTTATTTCCCGGATGCGGCCAAGGAGGTGGAGCGCGCGGTGCGCGCAGCCAAGGTCATTGTCATGACGCATGAGCATGGCGATCATGTCGCCGGAGTCATCCGCACGCCCTTCTTCGCCGAACTCGCCCCGAAAACGGTGCTGACGCGCACGCAGGTGCAGACCTTGCTGACCGAGTCGCAGATGCCGGAAATCAAGCTTAGCCCGGAACAGGCGCGCCGCTTCATCGTGGTGGATTACGACAAATATTATCCGTTTGCGCCGGGGATGGCGCTGATCAAATCGCCGGGCCACACGCCGGGCTCGCAGATGATCTATGTCGCGCTGGATTCGGGGAAGGAATTCGTCTTTGCCGGCGACGTCGCCTGGCACATGGACGGCGTGCGCACCATCACCGGCAAGGATGCACCCTGGATCACGGAGGACGAAGCCTCCATAAAGGGCGAGCTCACTTGGCTGAACGGGCTGACCAAGACCGAGAAGAATCTCACGGTTGTGCTCAGCCATGACGAGGAACAGCGCCTGGAAAACATCAGGCAGAAGCGTCTCGGGGACCATTTCGAATAGTCAACGCAACGGGAGAGAAACCATGATCAGATCGGCATTTGCTGGCGCATTTCTCTTGGGTGTCGGCGTGGCGGCCTCCGCTGCTGCCCCTGCCGGAAACGAAGGCCCACCCGTCGCCAAGCAGGGCTATCTCTTTGCCGGCGGAAAATATCTGACCGTCAAAGGCAAGAAGGTGATGGCGGGCCAGATCTATGCCGAATTCCAGATCCCGAAGAACCAGACCCATCGCTACCCGATCGTGATGGTGCATGGCGCGATCCAAACCGGCACCAATTTCACCGGCACGCCGGACGGCCGCATGGGATGGGCCGAATATTTCCTGCGCCAGGGTTATGCCGTCTATGTCACCGATCAGCCCGGCCGGGCACGCGCGGGCTATGATGCCGATAGCGAAGGGCCGCAAGCCTTCCCCGATCTCACCGCCACGGAACAGCGGTTCACCGCGCCCGAGCGCGCGAAGCTCTGGCCGCAAGCGAAATTGCATACGCAATGGCCGGGAACGGGTGTCGCCGGCGACCCGGTGTTCGATCAGTTCTATATGTCGCAAGTGCCATTCGTGCGCACCCCGGAGAAGGCCCAGGAGATGACGCGCGACGGGCTTGTCGCGCTGTTGGAGAAGATCGGCCCCGCGGTGGTGATGACGCATTCGCAATCGGGCGCCATGGGATGGCTGCTTGCCGATGCGAGGCCGGACCTCGTGCGTGCGCTGATCCAGGTCGAACCATCCGGTCCACCGGTGCATGATGTCGATATGGTGGGTGCGCCCGATTATCTGCACGATGGTGCGCTGGCGCGGCCTTGGGGCTTGAGTGCGATTCCCATGAATTACATGCCGCGCGCCGCGTCTCCGGCGGATTTGTCCTTCGCGGAACAGGACAAGGCCGACGGGCCGGATCTTTCACGCTGCTGGCTGCAGAAAGCGCCCGCGCGGCAATTGCCCAATCTCGCCAAAATGCCGATGCTGATCGTCAATGGCGAGGCGTCCTTTCACGCGCCATTCGAACATTGCACGGTCAAATATCTCGAACAGGCCGGCGTTCACCCCACCTGGCTCGACCTCGGCAAAGCGGGCGTGCACGGCAATGGCCACATGATGATGCTGGAGAAGAACAATCTCGAAGTCGCCGGATTGATCGAGAAATGGGTCGCCAAATCCATGCCGGCGGAAACCGCCGCGCGCTGAGGAAAGAAGCTCCTAACCGGCTTGCCGGCTGCGAATACCGAGCAAGCCTGGAGCGTGTTCGAAGCGCGTGATGAACCGGTTCTGCGCGTAAACTTCGACCGCGTGATAGGCCGAAAGCGCCCGGCCGATTTCCCGGGCTGCGCCGTCGTCGGCGCATTGGCAGTTCGTCTGCCCCACCACTTCGCCCTTCCGAAAAAGGAAAAAGCAATACAGCGCCAAAGGAATCCCCGTGACAATCACGAGCGGGAGCGCGGCCAACAATTTCGTCTTCGTCTCGCCGAGACTCTCAGGCGCCGGCGCTCAAACTGCATGCCGACGCTTTCACAAATCTAACAAAGGCGCATTTTGCGACAAGGCGACTGCACGATTAGTTGTAGAGCTTACGCCATCTGACGGATTTCAAATTCGGATACGCCCGGCACAGCAGCGTTCCGAAAACGCCACACAAGCGCATAATGCGCTAATTGGGTGTTCCGAAACGGGAATCGTGATCTTTGACGTACAGCCGGCACGCAGCGGCAAAGCCGGGTTCGGGCATCGCTTGCGCCGCGCGCGCAAGGAAAACTTCTTCCGCTTCACCTTCGAAAACGGCGCGATCGGCGACAAGACGTGCGATCCCGCGTTCGCGGACGTCGGCCGCCAATGCATCCATCTCCTGCTGCTGTGCTTCGTTCTTTTCCGTAACGGCCTTCTCGAGTGCCGCGCCCGCGGAGGCAAAGCACATGGCGAAGATTTCCCAATAGGCTTTTCCGTTCACCGCATGCAGTCCGCTGGCGGCATCGGGCGCATCGAAGACCTGATCGGCAGCCTTTGCGGCGTGTGCAAGACACGCGGTCAAAAACATGGCCAAGAAAAATCGCTTCAGCGGCATGGAAGACGCTCCGGCATGGGGCAACCATGCCTTTGCGATAGGTGTGAGTCGAGGCACCGCTTTGCGTGAATTGCGGGAGCCGGCGTCGTAAGCTTCCGTCATGTGCGGAAAATTCACACAGATGATGCGATGGGGCGATCTCGTTTCGCTTTCCGATCTGATCGGCGCGTCCGATGGTCCTTCCGAAACCGTGACGCCCATGCGGTTCGCCACGGTGATAACGCTCAATGCGGCCCGATTGCGTGAGGCCGCGCGCATGCGTTGGGGATTGGTGCCGCCATCAGCCAAGGACCCCAACCGGTCCCCCTTCATTCATGCCCGCGCAGAAACGGTCGACCGGCTGCCGACCTTTGCCAATGCGTTCCTGCATCGCCGCGGATTGGTGGCGGTCAGCACGTTCAACGAGGGCAAGGAAATCACGCCATCCAAGACCGAACAGCACGTCATCACGCCGAAGGACCGCAAGCCGCTGGCCATTGCGGTGATCTGGGAGCGGTGGGGCGAGCCGCATGGCGCTGCACTGGAAAGCTTTGCCATGCTGACCGTGCCGCCCAATCGCCTGATCGGCACCATCACCGACCGGATGCCGGCCATCGTTCGCCCCGAGCATTGGGCCAAATGGCTGGGCGAAGAGCCGGCCAGCGTGAGCGAATTGAAAGCCCTGCTCGCCCCATTCGAAGGCGATTGGACAATGCAGCCGGAGAAACCGCCGCGCCCGAAAGCGGATACGCCACCAGACCCGCAATTGCCGCTGTTTTGACAGCACGCGAGCCTGGCGGCGGTTTTCCCTATTTCTTCGGGCCGGACTGCGGCGGCGTCGGCTTTCCCTTCTGGGCCGGAGCGGCAAAAGGCGAAGCGGCAGCAGCGCCCTTCTTGCTCTTGTCCTGCTTGGGCTTCTTCTTTTCCTTATTGCTTCTTTGTTCCCTGCTCGCCATGTCCCAATCCTTTCGTGCTTCAACAGGCACGCCTCGCCTGCGAGTCGCGCCATTTTAGCGCGGGTCGCGAAAGGCGTCGAATACAGGCTTTGGCCATGTCCGGCATGGGTGGCGTGACGCAAGATCGTCAAGGCCTTAGGGTAAGACAGGTTTGGGAGGGGCGTTTATGCTGGACAATATTTCTCTTGGCTCGGTGAGTCTTTACCTGTTGGCGCTCGCGGTCCTCATTATCGTCGCCAGCAGCTTTTACACCGTGACGCAGCAGACCGTCGCGATCATCGAGCGGTTCGGCCGTTATGTGCGCACCGAGCAGCCGGGCCTGCGCATGAAATTGCCGATCGTCGAACAGGTCGCCAGGCGGGTTTCGCTCAAAGTGCAGCAGCTTGTCGTCGAGGTCGAAAGCAAGACCCAGGACAATGTTTTCGTGAAGCTGCCCGTGGCGGTTCAATACCAGGTCACGCGCGGCCGCGAATCCGATTCCTATTACCAACTGGCCAATCATGAGGATCAGATCGAATCCTATGTGCTGGATGTGGTGCGCGCCCAGGTTCCGAAAATGTCGCTGGACGAGGTGTTCGAAAGGAAAGACGACGTCGGCCAAGTGGTCAAGAAAGAGCTGGGCGAATCCATGAGCATGTATGGCTTCACCATCGTGAACGCGCTAGTGCGCGATGTGGACCCGGCCGAGGGCGTAAAGACCGCCATGAACGAAATCCAGACGCAGGAACGCCTGAAACAGGCCGCGCTGGCAAAAGGCGAAGCGGCGAAGATTCTCGTGGTCAAGCAGGCCGAGGCGGAAAAGGAAACCAAGAAGCTGCAGGGTGAAGGCGTCGCCGCCGAACGCGAAGCCATTGCGGAGGGAATCAAGAAATCTGTCGAAGCCGTCGCCGCCACTGGCGCCATCGATCCCGCCGAGGCGATGCGAACATTGCTGCTGACGCAATATTTCGACACGCTGGCGCGCATCGGCGCCCAGTCCCATGCGACCACAATCTTCCTGTCGCATTCGCCGGGCGGGATGACCGATGTGATGAACCAGATCACGACGGCGGTGATTTCAGGCAATCAAGTCGCCAAGCCCGATACCGCACCGCCAAAAAGCTAGGGCTTCGCGCTAACGCACTTTGATGTATTTGCGCAAATTGTGCGCGGCGACGTCGGCGGAATAGACGGAGCCCTGGTCGTCCGCCGCAATGCCCGAAGATGTCGTGCCGCGCGTCAGGCTTTGGGAATTCGCAGGATCCGGAATGAACGCCTTGAGCGATCCGTCCAAGGCATTGCCGACGACAATGCCTCTGATTTCACCGCGCGTGGCGCTCTTGTCGGGAAATCCGGCGCCGACATAGATCGTATCGTCCTTGCCGACGAAGACCGAACTCGGCTCGCCGAATTGTTTCCAGGCGGCGATGAACTTGCCGTCCAGATCGAACACCTGGATGCGCTGGTTTCTTCTGTCGGCGATGTAGATGAGATTCTTCGATCCGCCGATGAAGATGTCGTGCGGCTCGTCGAAATCACCGGGCGCGCTGCCGCGCTTGCCCCAGCTCTTGATGAATTTTCCGTCGCGCGAGAATTTCAGCACGCGCCCATTGTTGTGGGCATTGGGGAGATGGCCGTCGGTCACGAAGATGTCGCCGTTCGGCGCGATCGCAACCCCGGTCGGCCGGTCGAACGCATCGGGGCCGCTGCCTGACACGCCTTCCTTGCCGAGCGTCATCAGCACCTGACCATTGGGCGAGAGTTTGAGGACTTCTTGCCCCATCACGACACCGGCCGCATTTTTTGCCGACATGCCGAGCACCGTCGCCGCGTCATTGACATCGGTTGTCCACAGATTTCCGTCTGGATCGAGCGTGAAGCCATGGGGATAGGCGAAGAGGCCGGCGCCGAAACTTTTCAGGAGTTTGCCGGCAGGGTCGAATTCCAGAATCGGCGGATTGGCGGGGCCGCGATTGAGGCACACGGCACTTCCCGGCGGCACGATGGCGAAGCAGCGGTGAAACACCCAGATATTGCCGTCGCGCGCGACGGCCACGCGGATGACTTCGCCCCAATGGCCGCCATTCATGCTGGCGGGCAATGTGGGCCAGCCCTCGACGAGTTTATAGGGGTTGGGAAGGTCGGTGGGTTTTGGATATTGGGTTTCCGCGGCGGCGGCCGGCACGGCGGAGGCTAGAGCAGCGGCGACAGCAAAAAGAACACAACCGACTTGCGCAGCACGCGACATTTCTTGGCCTCCCGCTCAGATGCGCGCGAACCCTAAACTTGCGGGCAAACGGGCACAACTTAAAGCCAAGCAAACCGGCGTTCGTGCCGATAAACAAAAAGCCCCGCGCGGCGGAACCGTGCGGGGCTTTTTATTCGTGTGATGGCGGGATTGAAAAAAAGGCGAGTGGCGAATGGTGAGTAGCAAATAGAACAAAAAAACTATTCCCTATTCGCAATTCACCCAATATCCGTTTTTGGCAGGCCGGGCGGCGACCGACTCTCCCGCGTGTTAACACGCAGTACCATAGGCGCTGGGGGCTTTAACGGCCGAGTTCGGAATGGGATCGGGTGGAATTCCCCCGCTAAGACCACCTCGCCGGCAAAAAACGGAATTCGAATATCTCGGACCCAAACAAAGCGCCCAACCTGGGTTCATCACCAGGCATGGGACATATCATGCATGAGCGTTCAAGCCGATCGAGCTATTAGGACTGGTAAGCTCAACGCATTGCTGCGCTTACACACCCAGCCTATCGACGTGG
>DATARE010000531.1:0-4817 GCA_036264295.1 Micropepsaceae bacterium
GAAGTGGATCTGAAACGCTATCAAACTTTGGCAGCACAGAATTCCATCGCGGCGCAGCAGGTCGATACCCAGGCGGCCTTGGTGCGCCAATTGCAAGGTGTGATCAAAGCCGATCAGGCCAATGTCGAATCCGCCGAGATCAATCTGAATTACGCGACCATCCGGTCGCCGATTACCGGGCGTGTCGGTTTGCGGCAGGTCGATATCGGAAATCTCGTTACGGCGGGACAGGCAACCGGCATTGCCGTCGTGACGCAGTTGCAGCCGATTTCGGTCGTCTACGCCGTGCCGGAGGATGTCATCGGCGACATCATGGCAAGGGTGCGTCAGGGGGCGAAATTGCCCTCCGACGCCTATGACCGGGCGCAAAGCAAAAAGCTCGCCAGCGGAACACTTGCCACGATCGACAATCAGATCGATACGACGACCGGCACCGTGAAGCTGCGCGCAATGTTCGACAACCCGCATGGCGAGCTGTTTCCCAATCAATTCGTGAACATCAAACTTCTGGTCAACACTTTGCACGATCAGACCGTGGTACCGGCAGCGGCCATCCAGCGCGGCGCGTCGGGCGCCTTCGTTTTCGTGGTGAATGCCGATCACACGGTCAGCATGCGCACGGTGACCCTCGGTCAGACCCAGGATGACCGCGTTGCGATTGCGAGCGGGGTGAAGCCCGGAGATACCGTCGTCGTGGATGGCGCCGACCGTTTGCGCGATGGGGCGCGGGTGGTTTTGCCGGGTGAACGTCCGCCGGCTGCCGAACAAGGCGCGCCGCGCGCACCCGGCAACGGCCGGCGAGGTCAGGGACGGCGTGGGGCCGCACAGGGCCAAGGGCAGGGGCAAGGCCAGGGCCAGGGCCAACGACAAGGCGGTGGTGCGCCTGGCGCGGGCGCGGCGCGTGGCGGTCCCGGAGGCGGCGGATGAGGACCGCTGCCTCAGACGTGAAATGAGCGCGCGATGAATCCGTCGCGCATTTTCATCGTGCGGCCGATCGCGACGTCGCTTTTGATGATTGCGATTCTGCTGGTGGGTTTCGTCGGTTATCTGTTTCTGCCGCTGTCGGCGCTTCCCGAAGTCGATTACCCCACAATTCAGGTGCAGACCTTCCTTCCCGGCGCCAGTCCGGAAGTGATGACAACTTCGGTCACCGCCCCGCTGGAGCGTCAATTCGGCCAGATGCCGGGCCTGCGCCAAATGTCTTCGGCAAGCTCGGCCGGCGCGTCCGTGGTGACGCTGCAATTCGATCTTTCGCTGAGTCTGGATATCGCCGAGCAGGAAGTTCAGGCGGCTATCAATGCCGCGGGCAATCTCCTGCCGCAGAATCTTCCGGCCCCGCCCGTCTATGCCAAGGTCAATCCGGCGGACGCGCCGATTCTGACATTGGCGGTCACGGCGAAATCGATGCCGCTGCCCGCGCTCGAAGATATCGCCGACACCCGCATTGCGCAGAAGATCTCACAACTTGCCGGCGTGGGTCTGGTGAGCATTGGCGGCGGACAGCGGCCCGCCGTGCGCGTGCGGGCCAATATCCAGGCGCTGGCCGCCTATGGGCTCAACATCGACGATCTGCGCACCACCATCGGCAATGCCAATGCGAATGCGCCCAAGGGCAATTTCGACGGCGCCACCCGCGCCTATACCATCAACGCCAACGACCAGCTTCAGTCGGCGGAGGATTACCGCAACATCGTCATCGCCTATCGCAATGGCGCGCCGGTCCACCTGTCCGATGTCGCCGATGTCATCCAAAGCGCGGAAAATGTGAAGCTGTCGAGCTGGATGAACACCACACCAGCGATCATTCTGAATGTCCAGCGCCAGCCGGGCGCCAATGTGATCGCGGTTGCAGACAGCGTCAAAAAGCTGCTTCCCGAGATCAAAACGAACCTGCCCGGTTCCATCGATGTGGCGGTGCTGACCGACCGCACCAACACGATCCGCGCCTCCGTCGCCGATGTGGAATTCGAACTCGGCCTGGCGGTCGCCCTCGTTGTGCTGGTGATCTTCCTGTTCCTGCGCAACGTGCCGGCGACGATCATCCCGAGCCTTTCGGTCCCGCTGTCCATCATCGGCACGTTCGCGGTGATGTATCTTCTGGGCTACAGCCTCAACAATCTGTCTTTGATGGCGCTCACCATCGCATCCGGATTCGTGGTGGACGATGCCATCGTGATGATCGAGAACATCTCGCGGCATCTGGAAATGGGCGAGAAGCCGCTTGCCGCCGCGCTGAAAGGCGCGGGCGAAATCGGCTTCACCATCATGTCGCTGACCGTGTCGCTGATCGCGGTGCTCATTCCACTGCTTTTCATGCAGGAGGTCGTGGGCCGTCTGTTCCGCGAATTTGCCGTGACCTTGGCGATCACCATTCTGATTTCCGCGGTGGTCTCGCTCACTCTTGTCCCGATGATGTGCGCCAAACTGCTGCACCCGGAGTCCGAGCAGACGCATGGCCGCGTGGCGCGCAAAGCCGCGGAATGGTTCGACCGCGGAATTGCGCAATATGGCCGTTGGCTGAATTGGGTTCTGGACCGCCAGGCCCTGACGCTTGCGGTTGCAATCATCACGCTGGCGGTCACGATTGTGCTGTATGTGGACATTCCGAAGGGTTTTTTTCCGGTTCAGGACACCGGGCTGATTCAGGGCATCACCCGCGCGGCGCCAACCGTCTCATTTTCCGCCATGGCCGAACGGCAGCAGGCGCTGGCTGATGTCATCCGCAGAGACCCGGACGTGGTCAGCCTGTCCTCGTTCATCGGCGTCGACGGGTCGAACACCACGCTCAACAGCGGCCGGTTCCTGATCAATCTCAGGCCCAAAGGAGACCGCGACAGTTCCGTTACGGATATCATCCGCAGAATCGAACGCAGCGCCCGCAATGTCGGCGGCATCGGACTTTATCTTCAGCCGGTGCAGGACCTGACCGTCGAATCCACCATCGGGCGGGCGCAATACCAATTCGCGCTTCAGGCCGCACAGGATGCGACGCTGGCGCAATGGGTGCCGCGTTTGATCGATCGGCTGTCGCGGGCGCCCGAGCTTGAGAATATTTCCACGGATTATCTCGACCGTGGTTTGTCGGCCTATATCGCGGTGGATCGCGATACGGCTGCGCGTTTTGGGATTACCGCGGCCACCATCGACAACGCGCTTTACGATGCGTTCGGCCAGCGCATCATTTCGACCATCTTCACGCAATCCAACCAATATCGCGTGATTCTGGAAGCCGATCCCGATATCCAGAATTCGCTTGCCTCGCTGAACACCATCTATCTGCCGTCCTCGGGCGGCGGTCAGGTGCCGCTGTCGGCCATTGCGAAGGTGGAAGAGCGCACCGGTCCGCTGCAGATCGGCCATATCGGCCAATTTCCCGCCGCGATGATATCGTTCGACATCGCGGCAGGCAGCTCGCTCGGTGCGGCGGTCGATGCGGTACGCGCCGCGGAAGCCGATGCGGGATTGCCGCCCGAAATTACCACGAGTTTCCAGGGTTCGGCACTCGCCTTTCAATCGGCGCTCGGCAACGAACTGCTGCTGATCCTGGCCGCCATCGTGACCGTCTACATCGTGCTGGGTGTGCTCTATGAAAGCTTTATCCATCCGGTCACGATTTTGTCGACACTGCCGTCCGCCGGCGTGGGTGCGCTGCTGGCGCTGCTCATCACCGGCCACGATCTCGATATCATCGCCATTATCGGCATCATTCTGCTGATCGGCATCGTGAAGAAGAACGCCATCATGATGATCGATTTCGCGCTTGTGGCGGAGCGCGAGGAAGGCAAGCCCCCGCGCGAGGCGATTCATCAGGCGGCGCTGCTGCGCTTTCGTCCCATTCTCATGACAACCGTTTCGGCGCTGTTCGGCGCATTGCCTCTGATGGTCGGCGGCGGCACGGGAGCGGAACTGCGTCACCCGCTCGGCATCGCCATCGTCGGCGGCCTTTTGGTGAGCCAGCTCCTCACCTTGTTCACCACCCCGGTGATCTATCTCACCTTCGACCGCCTCGCGACGCGGTCACGAGCGCGGGGCACCGACCGGCCGCCTGAAGGGGCGCGCGGGGTGGTGCCATGAACATCTCGGCCATTTTCATCGCCCGCCCCGTTGCAACCACGCTTTTGACCATCGGCATCGCCATTGCCGGACTCGGCGCATTCTTCATGTTGCCCGTCTCGCCGCTTCCCAATGTCGATTACCCGACGATTTCCGTCACCGCACAACTGCCCGGCGCCAGCCCCGAAACCGTGGCAACCAGCGTTGCAACGCCCTTGGAGCGCCATCTCGGCACCATCGCGGATGTGACGGAGATGACGTCCTCCAGCTCCGTCGGACAGGCGCGCATCACGCTGCAATTCAGCCTGAACCGCGATATCGATGGCGCCGCGCGCGATGTGCAGGCGGCGATCAATGCCGCGCGCGTCGATCTGCCCGCCGCTTTGCGCTCCAATCCCACCTACCGGAAGGTCAACCCGGCGGACGCGCCGATCCTGATCCTTGCGCTCACCTCCGACACGCTCACTCCGGGCCAGATCTACGACTCCGCTTCCACGGTGCTGCAGCAGAAACTTTCGCAGGTGGATGGCGTGGGCGAGGTGCAGATCGGCGGCAGCTCCTTGCCCGCGGTGCGTGTCGAACTGAACCCGCGCGCGCTCTTTAAATATGGCATTGGCCTCGAAGACGTGCGGGCGGCGCTGTCCGCCGCCAACGCCAATGCGCCCAAGGGCGGCATCGAACAAGGGGGCCTGCATTACCAGATCTATGTCAACGATACCGCGACGCAAGCCGATCAATACAAATCGCTGATCGTCGCCTATCGC
>DATARE010000552.1:0-1839 GCA_036264295.1 Micropepsaceae bacterium
CTTGGGATGCACCGACGCGCGCCAGCGCTTGGCTAAACCAGGAACCGTCCATAATGTGTCCTTCGCAATTTGCCGTTATTGACATGCTAACAATGAACGAGTAACATATCAATGCATTAATGACAAGCCAAATTGATGAAGTGTAGCATGAATACGACAAAGCTTCTTTCGTATGTTGCGATTAAGGATTTAGAGAAGGATGGCGGTTGCGCCTATATCGTCGACGATGCAGGCGGTCAGCATCCTTGCGGGGCGACGCGGCGGCTGTCCTCGTCTTACTGTCCGCACCATCATTCTCTTTGCCACATCACGTGCGGCAGCGAGGCTGAAACCGACCGCCTGCGCGAGGTCGAAGCGCTTGCAACCGCCGTTGGCGGCCGCCGCGCGCGCCAGCGTGCAGAGCCTACCCGACAATTCCTGAAGCGCCTGGAGCAGACTGTCCGCGAAATCTTTTGACCATATCGTTCATGTTTTGTTCGAAAGGCCGCAAATGATGCACAAAGGCCCTGGGCATGGCCCACCAGTTCTGGAAATTGCCGACGCGACGCCAACGCCGGAGCGAAGCAACCACGGCGTGGTCGAGCGCTTAGAACGAACGATCAGCGATTCTTGCGGCCGTCCTGCCCGCCCCTACCGTTTTGTCGACACGCTCGCGGTTATGGAGAGGCGGGGCTCGATCACCGCCGGAATGCGGCAAGCCGGAGAAGATTTTCGAGATCGTTTTGCGATTGCCCAACTTGACCCGCTGAGCGCCTTCGACCTATCGCGCCCGAGAATTGGCAGCCGGGGCGGTTTTAGACCTGCGGAAGAGCCGGGATCACGAATCGAGAATGCGCGCAGGGCGGTTTGGCGCGCCACCCTTGCCGTTGGCGGCCTCGGCTCAGCCGGCGGTTCCTGTCTATGGCACGTGGTAGGATGGCAACAATCGCTTAAGGAATGGGCGCTTGAGCAGGGCTGGAACGGGCGCCGTGT
This sequence comes from Micropepsaceae bacterium, assembly GCA_036264295.1. Classification (GTDB taxonomy): domain Bacteria; phylum Pseudomonadota; class Alphaproteobacteria; order Micropepsales; family Micropepsaceae; genus CAIYRG01. The sequence continues at coordinate 973 of DATARE010000552.1, forward strand.
AAGCCAGGAGGCGGCCTCCGGCATCCTGATTGCCTCATTAGGTACACTGGAGGCGCATTTCGCTGGGTTGGCCGCGTGCTAATTTAATATTTCTAGGTTGACAATTCCGGATCGAGATGGTATAGTTACTCTACGCTGCCAACGGTGCGGAACGGGATCACATCGACTTCGACCGATGACCCCGCCGCACCCCCGGTGGGTCGGTGGCGGGTGCTGATGCTTCCGGCGCCCGGAGCCGGCGCCGCCCCGTAAAACGGCCACACAAGAATCACTCCTCGGTGCACCGGCACCCCGGCTTTCGCGAACGGCGTTATGCCTTACAAAATACCGAAGGAGTTCTTAAAGGATGCGCGCGAGGCGCTTGCACGCAACTTCGCTTGGCTCGGGAGCGGAGTTGCCCGGGAACGAGCTCATCGCCGCTCTAACGCCCGCAGAAGCGCGGGCGCTGCTCTACGAGTGGGCATTCTGGGCCCGGCCCAATCAGTTGCCGCCCGATGGAGAGTGGCGGGTATGGCTTGTGCTTGCGGGCCGTGGCTTCGGCAAGACGCGGACCGGCGCAGAAACGATCCGCGCTCGGGTCATCGCACGAACCGCACAGCGGCTCGCGTTCGTAGCGCCGACCGCCGGCGATGCCCGCGATGTCATGGTCGAAGGAGAAAGCGGCATTCTGGCGATCTCGCCACCTTGGGAGCGGCCGCGCTATGAGCCGTCGAAGCGGCGTCTGACCTGGCCGAATGGGGCGATCGCCACGCTATTCAGTGCCGACGAACCCGAGCGCCTTCGCGGACCGCAGCACGACGCAGCCTGGTGCGACGAGCTTGCCAGCTGGCGCCACCCGGAGGCTTGGGACATGCTCATGTTCGGCCT
>DATARE010000594.1:0-11024 GCA_036264295.1 Micropepsaceae bacterium
GAACGGCGTCTGGGAAGGCCGAATTTCGTAAGCTGCATCTACAATATGCCATTGCGTCAAATCACGTCGCGCCAGTTCGGTCATTGGATGTTCCGCGCGCCGGGCAATATTCTGCTCGAGCAGGCTGTGCATCCTTTGTCGCAGATTGTCGCGCTGGCGGGCAAAATCGAAAATTTTGTGACCGTGGCAGGAGAACCGATCGAAATTTCGCCTGGCGTTCCTTTCTATCCTTCGGCGACCCTGACGCTGAAAGGCTCGGTCTTGCCGGCAGAACTGCGGTTCGCCGTCGGTCAGGATTTTCCCTTCTGGCAAATTTCGGTGGTCTGCGATGACGGCGTGGCAACCGCCGACATGCTCAACAACCGCTTCTTCACCCAGGAGCGCGGCCGCTGGCTTGGCGCCTATGACACGTTCTTGTCTGGCGCTCGTACTGGCTTTGGCATTCTCGGCGAAAGTCTGCGCGCTGCCGTGGATTTCAGTCTGGCCACGGTAAAATTGAAACCGCGCAATGACAGCTTCTATCAAAGCGTGAAAAGCTCGATTGCCGCGTTCCACAAGGCACTGGACGACGGACGCACGCCCGAATTGAACGGCGAATTCGGCGCACATCTGGTCTCGATTTGCGAAGAGGCCGCCCGGACGGCATTTACGGCGCCATTCTCGCCGGCCCGGGTTCAGGACGAGGGCGATTATGATGTGGCAGTGCTCGGAGGCACGGGCTTCATTGGCAGCCACGTCGTGAAGCTTCTGCTTTCCAAAGGACAGCGCGTCGGCGTAATGGCACGGAACGTCGCGAATCTGCCTGCGGAATTCTTTCAGCCAGGCGTCGTCGTCAAAAGCGGCGACATCGGCAAACCCGCCGATGTCGAGCGCGCCATAGGCAATGCAAAGGTCGTCATCAATCTTGCTCATGGTGGCGGCGGCGCCACCTATGAACAGATTCGCAACGCCATGGTGGGTGGTGCGGAGATCGTAGCCAGAGCCTGTCTCGCCCGCGGCGTGCGCCGCCTCGTCCATGTGGGATCGATTGCGAGCCTGTATCTCGGATCCGAAAACAGCGTCATTACCGGCGATACACCGCCCGATCCTGCGTCCGAGCTGCGCGCCGAATATGCGCGTGCGAAGGCCGAATGCGATCGCATGCTGCTGGCAATGCACAAATCGGAAGGACTTCCCGTCTGCATTTTGCGGCCCGGACTCGTGGTCGGGGAGGGGGGGACGCCCGTTCACAGTGGTCTTGGCTTCTTCAACAATGACCAGCATTGCATCGGTTGGAACACCGGACGCAATCCGCTTCCCTTCGTTCTGGTCGATGATGTCGCAGCGGCGGCGTGGCACGCTTGCAATGCGCCGAATGCCGTTGGCCGGGCCTACAACATTGTCGGCGATGTGCGCTTGTCCGCCCGCGAATATGTGGCGGAGCTTTCCAAGGCTCTTTCCCGGCCCTTGCATTTTCACCCGCAACAGCCCTCGCTGCTGTGGCTGGAAGAGACGGCAAAGTGGACGGTCAAGCGCGTCACCGGCCGCAAAGGTCCACGCCCGACCTACCGCGATCTGCTGTCGCGCGGCCTGCGTGCCAAATTCGATTGTGAAGACGCGAAAAAGGATCTCGGGTGGCAGCCCGAAGCCACGCGCGAGAAATTCGTCGAACACGGCATACGCGTGTTCGCCAAAGCATGAACGCGCCCAAACGGACGCTTCTGCACGTCTTCTCGACCTTTGCCGTGGGTGGTCCGCAAATGCGCTTTGCGCAGCTGGCCAACCATTTCGGCGACCGCTACCGCCACATCATTGTCGCGATGGACAAAGCCACCGAGGCATTCGCAAAATTGGACAGCAGTCTCGATGCGAAACTGCTGACGGTTCCCATTCAGCGGGGAAAACTGTGGGCCAATGCCAAAACGTTCCGGAAGGTGTTGCGGGATTTGAAACCCGATCTTCTGGTGACATCGAATTGGGGCACCATCGAATGGGCGGTCGCGAATCTGGATGGGCGCGTTTCACATTTGCATATGGAAGACGGGTTCGGCCCGGAAGAAGCCAATGGCCAGATCCCACGGCGCGTCTGGATGCGCCGCTTGGTGCTGCGGCATTCAACGGTGCTGTTGCCGTCCAGACGGCTGTTGGCCATTGCGCGTGATGTGTGGCGGCTTCCTGCGCGCTGCTTGATCCATGTTCCCAATGGTGTCGACCGAGACCGGTTCTCGGCATTGCGGGACCCGGAATTGGGCTTGGAGTTGGGTATCGATAATAATCGACCGGTCATCGGGACTGTTGCCGGCCTGCGCGCCGAGAAGAATATTCACCGGTTGATCGACGCCTTTGCCACGGTGATCCGGCAACGCCCAGCGCAGCTCGTCATAGTGGGCGATGGTCCGGAGCGTGCGAGTTTGGTTTCCCATGCGCAGGCGCTGGGAATCGCCAACCACATCGCTTTCACCGGGGCATTTGCCAAGCCCGAGCGGATATTGCCCTTTTTCGACGTATTCGCGCTGTCCTCCGACACCGAGCAGATGCCCTTGTCCGTGCTTGAGGCGATGGCGGCGGGTCTGCCTCTGGCCGCCACGGAAGTGGGCGATCTTCGCTACATGCTTGCCGAGGAAAACCGCCCCTATCTCGTTTCAACCGAGGCGGCTCCCTTGGCGGACGCCATTTTGGCGCTATTGGCCGATTCTCCTGCGGCGAGCGCTGCAGGCAAGGCCAACGCCCAGCGAATAGCTGCTTTATTCGACCAGAATCTCATGTTCGCTGCCTACCAGGATTTGTTCGATGGGGTTAAGCTGCGAATTCTAAGCCACTGACATAGCCGGAAATTCAAGCATAGCTTTGGCTATGCCATATGCTGCGGTCTCTTGCGGAGCGGCTCCATTTCCGGGCGTAAAAACCCGGACGCTGCAAGCAGTGGAAATATAAATCATAAAAAGCTTCTCTTTTGGCTTCGAGAGCAGGCTTTCGCTAATATGCCCTGTAAGCCTCAGGCGAAATCCGGACCAGATGTCGTTAACCCTCGTAGAGTTGGCTCAAGTAGCCACAGCTCTCAGTTATGCGGCTTTCGCGACGCTTTTGCTGCTTCGCGGGGCGCGGACCTGGTTCACGATTTTCCTCGTCCTGGCGGCGTCGATGACCGCCATCTGGGCGGGGGCGAGCGTCCTGGAAGAGGGTGCGATCTCCCCCAGTCGCTTAACGGACATTGCCGTGCCGTTCAGAGACGGGGCATGGCTGACGCTCATTCTGGCGATCATCTCCCGTACCCGGCACAGCCAAAGCATGTGGCTTACGCTTGTGATCACGACCGGCTGCATCGTGCTCCTCGACATGGTGTTTGCCGCCACCGGCCTGCGGGTCGGACCGATTCTCGGCGTCACCATCAATTCGAGGGCGACCCATGTCCTGACCAGTATCGTTGGCTTGATGCTGGTCGAGAATATGATGCGCAATCTCACGCGAGACCAATTCTGGGCGGTCAAGCTCCTGGGAATCGGGCTGGTTACGATTTTCCTCTATGAACTTCTGGAGCGTTTGCCCGAATTTCTCACCAGCATGCCGGTCACGGGTCTGGCGGCGGCGCTCCCGCTTTTCTTCCTGATGGCGCTGCCGCTTTTCGTGGTAACGGCGGTTCGAAACCCCGCGTCCGCGCTGCTCCTTCATTCGTCACGGAAAATCATATTCCATTCGACCGCCCTGTTTGGCGTCGGCATCATGCTGCAGGGTACCGCGGCTGCCGCGTATTATATCAAGGCATATGGCGGCGATAACGCGACGGTGTTGTCGATCGTTGTCGGGTTGAGCTGCGTGGTGGCGATTGCCATCGCCGTTACCTCCAGCACGGTGCGCTCGCGCGTGCGAAACTTTATCAACGAAAATTTCTTCAGCTACAAATACGACTACCGGGTGGAGTGGAACAAATTCATCCATGCCTTGTCTGCTTCGGATGACGGCGATATGCCGCTACGCGTGCTTCGGACATTGGCGGAACTGCTCGACAGCCCCGGTGGCGCGCTTTGGGTTTACAGAGAGAGCTGGCATCAATTTCTGCCGGTGGCCCATTGGTCGGCCCAAAGCGATCTCGCGCCATTGTCGCCCGACGACCCCGGGCTGGCCCCGTTCAAGGACGAGGATTGCGCCTATCTCCAATTGGCAATGCAGGAAGACGATTCAGCCGTTGGGCTGTGGCGCCAGCGCTACCCCATGGGCTGGCTGGTGGTTCCATTGCGGTACCGGGACGCGCTTATCGGCGTGGCGGTGGTCAATACGCCGCGCGCCGTACGCACATTGGATTGGGAAGACCGGAATCTGATCTCCCTGGTGGCCCTGCAGCTTGCCGCCTATCTGGTGCAGGAAGAGACCGTACAGGCGCTCGCCGATGCCCGCCAATTGGAGGAGTTCAACAAGCGGTTTGCCTTTATTCTGCACGACACCAAAAATACAATCGGGCAGCTGAGCCTTTTGGTGCGCAATGTCGAGACGTTCGGAGACAGCGAAGAATTTCGAAAGGATATGATTGTAACCCTGCGTCATTCCGTGCAGAAGCTTCAGGGGCTGCTCGGGCAACTTCGCGGAGATGCCGTCACGTATCCTGCAGAAACGCAATCGAGAGAGCGGGTCGACCTCGCGGCGTTGCTCGCATCGTTCACGGAGGAAAGGCGTAAGCTTGGCCTCAATGTTGAATTGAGCGATGTCACGAAGCCGGCATTCGCGAATTTGTCGAATAAGAATGGCTTTATTGGCGTGCTTGATCACGTCGTGGCGAATGCTGTCGAAGCAAACCCCCAAGGCGCTCCGGTCAATTTGCGAATCACCATTTCCGGCAAATCTCTACTCGTCTCCGTGGCCGATACGGGGCCGGGCATGACCAAAAAATTCATCGCCGAACAGCTCTTCAGGCCGCTTCGGTCGACCCGCTCGAAGGGCTTCGGAATTGGTGCGTATCAGGCCCGCGAGGTGATGCGCGAACTTGGTGGTAATATTGAAGTGCGCAGCAAAGTCGGTGAAGGCACGACGATCGTTCTTTCGCTGCCGGTTGCCGTTCCTGAGGCAGCAGAAGCATGACCCGAGCAGAGGAAGCAGTCGCGGCGAACAAAGCCGAACAAATCCTTCTCGTCGAAGACGATCCGGGTTTGCAGACGCAAATGAAATGGGCTTTGGCACCGTATCGTGTCGTGGTGGCCGGATCGCGTGCCGAAGCACTTCGGCATTTCAAGGCGTCCGGCCCTTTTCCGGTGGTGATACTGGATCTCGGCTTGCCGCCGGATGAAAATGGCGCGACCGAAGGATTAAAGACCCTCGAAGAAATTCTGATTGCCGCGCCGGCAACGAAGATCATTGTGGCCAGTGGCCACACCGACCGCACAAGCGCCATCAAAGCCGTCGGCAAAGGCGCCTTCGATTTTTTTGGCAAACCCGTCGATATCGATGTCCTGAAATTGATCATCGAACGCGCCCATCGCATGCACATTCTCGAAGAAGAGAATGCCTCGTTGCGGGAATTGCCGAGTGCAAACCCAGGACTGGTGTTCGCCTCCACAAAGATGGCGCAAATCCAGCGCATGATCGAACGGATTGGTCCTTCCGATGTCAGCGTTCTTGTCGTCGGTGAAACGGGAACCGGTAAGGAGGTTGTAGCCCGCGCTTTGCACGAGTTCTCACCGCGGCGTGCGGCGCGCTTCATCGCAATAAATTGTGCCTCCATTCCGGAAAATCTTCTGGAGAGTGAACTTTTCGGGCATGAGCGGGGGGCCTTTACGGGCGCCGTCAAACAGACGCCGGGCAAATTCGAACTTGCCAACAACGGCACGTTGTTTCTCGACGAAATCGGCGATATGCCGGGGCCGCTCCAGGCGAAATTGCTGCGGTTCCTGCAGGAGCGGCAGTTCGAGCGCGTCGGCGGACGGGTGCCGATCAACGTCAATGTCCGTCTTGTTTGCGCGACCAATCGGCCGCTGGAAAAGATGGTGGCTGCGGGCACCTTCCGTGAAGACCTTTATTACCGCATCAACGAAATCCGCATGGATCTTCCGCCTCTGCGGGATCGTGACAACGATGCGATCGTGATCGCCCAGCATTTCTTCAATGTCTTGAAACGAAGCACGTACCGCGACATTCGGGGATTTTCGGAACACGCCCTGGCTGTGATCGCCGGCTATTCCTGGCCAGGCAATGTGCGCGAGCTGGAAAATCGCATGAAGCGCGCGGTGGTCATGGCAGAAGGAAAGCTGATTACCGCCGAAGATCTCGATCTCGCCAATGCGGCGGACAAGGTCGAAAATCTGGATCTTCGGGCCGAGGTGGAGAAGCTTGAGCGATTCCTGGTGCAAAAGGCCTTGGCGATAAGCGAGGGCAATGTATCCAAGGCGGCGAAGCTGTTGTGCGTTAGCCGCCCGCATCTTTATAATCTCATGAAGAGTAGCGGTCTTCACCTTTCGGATGAGAAGGTAGGAGAATGAGATGGTGAATGTCGGTGGAGTGTTGCATTCTCGGCGTCGGCTCCGCGCTATTCTGCCCTCTGCCTTTGCACTGATGCTCGGCGTTTGCACGCCGGCCGCATTTGCAGATGCCGCACCATCGCCGAATGGCGATACAAAGGTTCTTCCGGGGATGAGTCCGGAGGTTGCCAAGCTGGTTCAGGATGCCACGGCGGCGCTCAACGGCGGCAATCTGAATTTGGCCCTGATTCAATTGAAGAACGCGGTGCGTGCTGCCCCCAACAATGGCGACGTGCGCGCTCAGCTCGGGTTGGCGCTTCTGAGGGGCAACCAAGCCGTGGCGGCGGAACGCGAACTGCGCCAGGCGCGCAATGACAAAGCGTCGGACGAAGTGGTCGTGCCAGGCATTCTTCAAGCCATGCTACTCCGCAACGAAACAAAGGATCTGCTCGCGGAATTCCGCGATTCACCGGCAGGGGCATCCGACAAGCTCTCGGCAGATATTTTTCAGGCCCGCGCCATTGCGCAACAAGCGACGGGTCAGACAGCGGAAGCAAAAGCATCCATGGAGAAGGCGCTTCGTCTGAAGCGCGATCCGGGTTACCTCGTCAATGGCGCGAAGCTGGCGCGCCAGCAAGGCGATCTTGTCCTTGCACGCACTCTGATCGATGAAGCGAGGAAAGCGGCACCGGCAAACGAAGAGGCGGTGATCGTTGACGTTTTGTTGCTGCGTCAAAACCACACGAGCGACAAGGCCGTCCCGGTTCTTGACGATTTCCTAAAGCAGGCTCCGAAAAGCATCGTCGCCCGCATCATGCGAATCGATGTCTTGCAGGAATTGAACCAGGACCCGAAAGCCAAGGAAGATGTCGAATCGCTTCTCAAATTGGCCCCCAACTCCTTATACGGACATTATTATCGCGGCGTATTGATGGCGCGCGCCAAAGACTACAAGGGCGCCTGGCAAGAGATGCAGAATTTGCGGCCGGAATTTGTGCAATCCGAGCCGAATATCGCGATGATGGTTGCCAGCGTCGCCTCCTTTAACGGGAACAGCGAGACCGCTGGAAGTATCTTAACGACGGTGGTTGCGAAGCATCCCGATGTGGCTGCGGCACGGTTGCAGCTTGCGACCTTGCGGTTGGCACAGAAGTCACCCGCGTCCGCGCTCGATACGCTTGCGCCGCTAAAGGGTTCTTCGGATGCACTGGTACACACCTTGCTCGCCCAAGCCTATTTACAGCTTCGGCGGTATGACGAAGCGATCGCCTCGCTCGAAATTGCTACGAAGTCTCAGGACAAAAACGATTTTTTGAAGCGGCAATTGGCTCTGTCGGAGCTTGAGGCCGGGGAAACGAACAAGGCTATCCAGGGGCTCCAGGAGCTTGCCCAACGCAATCCCGAGAATCCGGATCTCGCTGCTCCGCTTATCGCAGCACTCGTGAAATCGGGAAAATCCGACGAAGCTCTTCGTGTCATCGACCGTTTGGAGAAAGCGTCCAAAAAGAGTCCGGCCCCGGAATTTCTTCGTGGCCAAGTTCTTAGCAGCCGCGGCGATTTGGCAGGAGCGACCGAGGCCTATGGGCAGGCGCTGGTCAACGATCCAAAATACCTTCCTGCCCTTTACTACCGCGCCAATTTGCAAATCGGACGCGGCAATATCGATGACGCGAGCAAGGATCTGAGGCAAATCCTCGCTTTGGACCCGAACAACATGCAGGCTTATTCGAGGCTGGCTGAGATCGCGCTGAGCAAGGATCAGGAGCCCCAGGCCATTGCGCTACTCGAGCAGGCGATCAAGGTTGCGCCGAAAAATCCCACGCCGCGGCTGGCTTTGGTGAATCTCCAAATGTCGCGCGCCAAATACCAGGACGCACAAGCGACAGTCATTGCCTTGCTGCAAGCAATTCCGAACAATCCCGAGGCTCTCGCTCTGAAGGGGCAAATTGAATTTCTGCAGGGCGCGCGCGCGGACGCGGTCAATACTTATCGAACGCTCGCCAGCGGGAATTCTCAGTCAGCGGGCGCCTATATTCTACTTGCCCGAATGCTGAGCGCGACAAAGGATCAGGTCGGAGCCGAGGACGCTGCAAAACGGGCGGTGGAGCTCGATCCAAAATCCGTTACAGCACGCTCGACACTCATCGATGTGCAATTTGTCTCCGGCAAGGAAGAAAATGCGCTTGCCACGGCGCGTGCCTTCGTCATGGCTGAGCCGGGATCGCAATCGGATCTGGTGCTTGCAGACACGCTCTATCGTGCGAAGCGCGTGAATGAAGCTTCAGCGGTCCTTGAAAAGAGCCTTGCGTCCAAGCCGGACCCGCAAATCGTCGTCCGCATGAGCCAATTGGCGGCTGCCTCCGGCGATACAAAGAAGGCAGTCGCCATCTTTGCGAACTGGTTGGCAAAGAACCCTGATGATTATGCGATCCGCGTGCAATATGGGTCGCTTTTGGCGGAATCCGGAAACGAAGCTGCCGCCCGGCGGGAATACGAAACTTTGCTCAAGCAGCGGCCGGAAAATCCCGTCGTTCTCAACAATTTGGGCTGGAGCCTTCAAAAGGAAGATCCCGCGCGTGCATTGACGCTCGTATCGCGCGCCTCGAAGATCTCGCCGCGTTCGCCCGAAATTGCCGACACACTTGGTTGGCTCAAATTCCAGCAGCGGGACAATCAGGGCGCTCTGCCACTGTTTCAGCGGGCCCACAATCTGGACCCAAACAGCGCCGCGATTGCCTATCATTTGGCGTTGGCGCTCGATGCAAACGGCAAGCGGGGCGAAGCAAAAACTTTGCTTCAGGCGACACTTGAGAAGAATCCGAAATTTGCCGGTGCAGAGGATGCCAAACAGGTTCTCGCGCGCTGGTAAGCGACCGCATTCGATTGGGAGATCAGCCGAGCCCGCCGATGAGGAACGGACCAATCGTATTTGCGATCGGCAAAGGAAGCCGCTTCCACGCTTCAATGAAGAATGAATATTTGGGGTTGTTCGGATTTTTGCTCGGCATTTGACTTCCAGGCCTCAGCCAATATTCATATTCAAGCCATTGCGGTTCGAATCCCCAATTTTTCTTGAAAGCGAATGCGCCCGTGTTGGCTTTGCTGCGGCCGAAATCGAAGGCAGTGCATCCACGCAAAGCCGCGCGCCGCATGACTTCCCAATAGAGAAAATCGTTTGCGCCGCTACGCCGTGCCGCCGGGGTGCCGCCGCCGTAATAAGGCATGACCGCGCCCTTGAAATAGAAGTTCATCACCGCACTGACCGGTTCCTGCCCATCGAGCACGATGGTGATGTCGCAATCTTCGCCAAAGGTCCGCCGGAGCGCCGAGAAATATTTCTTTGGAAACATCGGCGTTCCAAGATTGCGAACGCTTTCTGAATAAACGCCGAACAGCCGGTCCGCTTCGCTGTCCACAACGCTTACAAGCGACCCGCCGAGAGTTTTGCGTACGACTGCTCGCTGTTTTCTTGGGATCGCGAGAAGATTGGCGTTATCGTCGGCCGAGATAGCCCTGCTGAACGTGGCGTAGAGATCGCTTTTCACGTGCCAGCCTGCGCGCGATGCCTTTCTGCTGCGCAACTCCACATAAGAAGCCGCTGTCTTCGCCATCAGGTCTATGGCGGCCCGATCGAGGCAATCGCGCGCTTCATTGTCAACGGTCAGCGTGCCACCCTCGACACAAAACGGAGCGGCGATGAGCGCATTGCCGAACAGCAGACTTTTTTGATGGACAAGCGGAAGAACCCCTACGATCCGTTTCTCCCGCTCGGCAATGAGATAATGCGGTTTCAGGCGGAAAATCTCTTCGAAGATATGACGCCAGCCTGCCCGGTGAAAAAACGTTGCGCCCTCTGTTGCAAACACGAAAGCGTCCCACGGCGCAGCGTCGGCGTCGGTCATGGGACGGACGGTCGTCAGAGAAGTCACGGGCGATACATCTCTCAGCGGTTCCGTTTCGACGCGCGCCTGTCCGGACCGGCTGCGCGCATCGGCGGACCTAAAAGAATTGGCGGCGAATGCCGATAGTGATGCGTGCTTCCGAGTAATCGCCGGTAATAGGAGCGCCGGCGAGAACACCCTTCGCCGCACTTCTGTGCCAATAGCTGGTGGCGAAGTATGCCTGCATTCTCGGAGTCATTAAGTAATTGCCGGTGAGCTGTACGTTGACCGAATCGTATTTGCCGCCGAAATCCTCCACCGCGGCAAAATTCGCGTCGATGCCGCCCGAAATCCGCGGCGTCAAACTGTGATAGACGGCCAGGTCGACGCCTGTCGATTTCCCATTCAACAAAATTCCGGTCGTGACTGTGCTCAGCGTCTCGTAATCGGTATGGAATCCGGTCAACCGGTACTGCGTGCGATCCGTGCCATGGATCAAGGAAAGCGTGCTGGAACGATAACGTTCGATTGTCGAGGTGATGGCAGTTCCGTCGATCGGTGCAGGGTTGAATGCGTTGACACCGTTCACAGCACTCGGAGGCGCCGCCGGATTCACTTGAAAACCGGTATTGATGAAATCGCCAGCTCCGTTGACTCCGAGATTGCCCAAATTGGAGATCAGGCGTGATCCCGGCGGTGCTACCGTATCCGTCACCGAACC
>DATARE010000108.1:0-3707 GCA_036264295.1 Micropepsaceae bacterium
CTCTTGCGAGCCGAACATTCGACTTTATTTCATGTTTGACTTTGAAGAACGCGAGCCATTGAGCTCGATTTTAATCGCCCGATCTTGCGATCAGGCATGGCAATCGAGCCGCCGCCCACGTTCCCCTTCCTCGAATCACAATGTCAAAGAGCGCTTTTCGGCGTGAATTTTCATCATGCCAGGAAAACAACACCGCCCGCAAGGTCATCGCCTACGGGCGGCGTGGGCGCGGTATATAGGCGTGCGATTTACCCCTGTCAAATGCGAAATGATGCAGATTCTGCTTTTTTGTGAATGGTTTCTTTCCCGTCGGCCGGCCGGTCCTGTTGCGCCCGCGAAAAGCCGCTAAGGCTCCGTCATTTCAAGCAAAAGCTGGGCGCGGAACAAGGACATCAAGGGCCAAGCTGGCGGGACGGTTGGGCCTTTGCAGCTTGGGGATTGGCCAAGACCGCGTTCGGCGCAGGGGCCGCCGGGGTCGCGGCGGTGTCGTTACGCGATGGCGGGCAGCTCGACCCTGTCCCGAGCGTGGAATCCGTCGGGGCGGGGGACGCTTGCGCACGTGCGGTGGGCGCCGGGCTGCCGATAACGCCACTGGCCGACGGCGGCGACAACAGGGCGTTGATGTCGGCGTCCGGGCAACTCAGTCGGTTGGGAACGATGCTGGCCGTACTGGGCGGGCTGCTCTCATTGCTCGCAGGGCTCTCGGCTGGCGTCGGAGACTCGGCGGCGTTCGCTTTGAGGCTCACCGCTGTGAAGAGATCGCCGGCCGCGTCAGCCCTGTTGGACGCACTTGGCACGTTTGCGTCCGGGAGCATCAGGCCGGGCACGGTCTGCGAGCCAACCATGACCATCCCGCACATCAGCCCCGTCGCAGCAAGAAATAGGAACTTGTGAGAGTGATCTTCCATTCGGTCCTCTCCCGCCAGCCGAAGGGGCGTGCATCGCCCCTCCGGCTATAGGAGCCTTTAGAAACGCGCCGGCATGTCGTCGAGTTCATCGAAGCTCAAATCGGCGACGATCGTTTCGCGGTCCGGATCGAAACGCAGATGATCGTCATCGACCGCAACCTTTTTGTTGTTGCGAAGGGTGATGACGGCCTTTTCGCGCCCGCCGTCCTGATGCGTCAGATAGCTGAACCGGCCCGCTCTATATCCGCCGCGGTCTTCGACGGGCACGCCACCAAGTTCGGAATCCGGATTGACGACATCGCCCAGATCGACGAGCGGACGGCCGACCTCGGGGGCGACCGTGACAGCAACCGCGCCTGCATCGCGATCAAAGTCGGCGTCGCGATCTTCATAGGTAAGCCTCTGGTCGCCGTAAGTCTGAGCCCGATTCTGGAATGAATCGAGCTGCTGCTGATAGCCCTGTTTCTCGGCCTGATAGGTTTGGTTCTTGCTCTGATAATCCCTGAGCTGAGCTTGGTACCGTTCCTGGGCTTGCGCGTTTTGCTGCGCGACTGCGGCGTTGTACGCCGCGATGTCGGCGGCGTTGGCGGCAGGAGGAACGCTCTCGGGCGTGACGGTAACGATTGCCGGTTCGGATGCCTGCTGCGCATTCAGGCGGTCCGTTTGCGCCTTTTCTTCCGGCGTCGACTCGCGAGAAAACGATTGCGCCAAACTGGGCGTGGCGGCCATTACGGCTGCAAGCGCAAAACCCGCAACGCCACATCGCAAAAGGTTGCTGTGTCTCATGGGATTAACTCCTTGTTTCGAGCGAGGTGACTCGCCCAACACTCGTCAAGGAAACGTGCCGGAACATGCCCTGTTCCTCAGCTACTGGGCAAAGCCCGCTCTAGGTTATTGAACCGGTCTCGGCGCGGGATTGATTCCAGGACGCGGGCCAGAGGAAGGCTTGGTCGTATCGGGGCCACGCTTCACATCCGACGCGATCATCGAGACCTGAGGAGAAGACGGACCGTTATTGCCCGATACCAGACTCGAATCGGCAGGTTCGCGAATGAGGAAAAAGCCCGCAACGATAGCCACCACGAGCGTAAGCGCGGCAACAATCACGGTGAATCCAATTTCCGATCTGCGTTCCATGGCACGTCTCCCGTTCCATGAAAACGAAGTGAGGGAGCGTTGGTTGCTGTTTGGCCCGAGCTTGGGTGTCCGTTCTACTCTGTATACAGATGATATTCTAATCCGAAGGCTCTGGCGCTGTCGCTCAGCCAATGCCAAAAACTTTGGGCGCTGCTGCGGAAGACCGCGATGCGATAGTGCGGCGCGTCGTCTGTCTGCCAAAGAATGGCGCCGATATGCGCAATCGCTGTGACCGCGGCGTTTCCGGCGCCAAAGGCGTTGTGGTGAAGGTCGATAGCAACGCCCTTGGCCAAAACCTGACGCACAAACGGGCCGCTCACCTCAAACACCGCGTAACCATCCGAGTGATCGCTGACGGAAGCAAATTCCGCGAGATCGCGCGCTAGCGCCTCCGCGAAGGAGGGCGTTCCACCGTCCTGCACGAACATCCAACGCCCAGGGCCGGTCCCCAAAATGGAAAGATTTTCCTGCCGCACACCGTGAGGTCCGGACGGAAGCATCATGCCGAACATCGCTTCGACGCGTTCGCCAAGCGCGGGGATCATGCCACGGCGCGCGATAATGCTCGCGATTGCAAGATCGTTGCGCAGCGTCACGGTCACACCCGCCGGACCGTCCGGCTTTCCGAGTCGCTCTGTGCGACCGAATTCGATCAGGGCAGGCTGTGCGAGGAGGCCGCCATCAGACATGCAGCCGCTCTCCTTTCGGATCGACGAAAACCGGCGAACAGACTTCCAGCAGACAGTCCCCCTCTCGTACCGGATCGTAACTGCGGACGATTTCTCCGACGCGCAATGCCCCGCCCTTCAAAAGCCCCAGTCCGATCCAATGCCCAAGCGCCGGTGAGAATGCGACCGACGTCAGATAACCCGCATCGTTTTCCGGCGAGATCGCATCGCCTTGCTTGAACAGATGCGCGCCCGCGCGCAGCCGCTCTTTCGGCGCCACGGGTTTGAACCCAATCAGCGCAGGCCGGTCCGGATCGATCAGCGCCGGGCGTCCTGCCATGACGCGGCCAATGAAATCTTTCTTGGCCGACATCATACGCGCCATGCCAAGATCGGCCGCGGTGGTTTGGCCGTTCAGCTCGTTGCCGGCCGCGTGCCCCTTCTCGATGCGCAGTACCGACAGCGCTTCGGTACCATAAGGCGCAACGCCCAGCGGTGCGCCCGCGTCCATCAGCGCCCGCAGCAGCGCATCGCCATAACGCGCAGGCACTGCAAGCTCGTAAGCCAGTTCGCCCGAAAACGAGATGCGAAACAGGCGCGCACGCACGCCGCCGCAAATGGTGATGGGCGCCGCCGCCAAGAACGGAAAACCCTCATTGGACACATCGAATTGCCCGTCCACGACATTGCGCAGCAACGCGCGCGCGCGCGGTCCCGCAATCGCATATTGCGACCATTGTTCGGTCACTGAAATCATCTGCACGTCGAGATCGGGCCACAACACCTGATGACAGAATTCCAGATGCTGCATCACGCGCGCGGCATTGGCCGTCGTGGTGGTCATGAAATAGTGATCCTGGGCCAGGCGCGAGGTGGTGCCGTCATCCATTACGAAGCCGTCTTCCCGCAGCATGGCCCCATAGCGCGCTTTGCCGACAGGAAGCGTCGAAAAGGTATTGATATAAACGCGGTCGAGGAATGCACCGGCATCGGG
>DATARE010000111.1:0-1846 GCA_036264295.1 Micropepsaceae bacterium
CTTCTCACCAATGAAGATGTGGAACCCCTTCTTTCGATGCCGGAATGCATTGTCGCTATCGAGGCGGCGTTCCGCGATTTGGGCAATCAGGATGCCGTCGATATTCCGCGGCAGGACGCGATTGTGCCCAATCCGCGGGAAGGGGCGATCCACGATTTGAAGACCATGTCCGGTAGCTGGCCCGCAGCCGGTATCGCGGCGATCCGGCTGAATTCCGATATTGTCACTGGGCCAATCATCAATGGCGCGCCGCGGCGGGTGAAGCTGCACGTGTCGGAACCGGGCGGGCGGTACAATGGCGCGGTTCTGCTGTTCTCGACCGACACGGGCCAGCTTCTGGCGATAGCCAATGACGGCATCATGCAGCGCGCCCGCGTCGGGGCGACCAGCGGTGTGGCCGCGAAATATCTCGCGCCTCCGGATGCGAAGGTGCTGGGTCTGCTGGGCACCGGCTTTCAGGCGGGCGGGCAGCTCGAAGCCATCGCGTCGGTCCGCGAAATCAAGCGGGTGAAAGTCTTCAGTCCCACGCCCGAAAACCGCCAGCGCTTTGCCGAGCATTTTCGCAAGAAGCTCGATCTCGATATTACCGCCGTGGATTCACCCGACGAGGCGGTAGAGAATACCGACATCCTGGTGACCGCCACCAATTCCGTCAGCCCTACGATCAAACCGGAATGGCTGAAGCGCGGCATGCATCTTTCCAGCATCAATCGCACGGAGCTTGCGCCTGCGGTATTCGGCAAAATCGATCGGCTGGTGCTGAATGCGCGCGAAGGTGGCAAAAGCTTCACCGCGCGGAATTGCTCCAATATCGGCGGCTTCAATCAGAACGATCGCAATTCGAATACCGGCGTTGCCGATGTGAACACCGTGCCGGAATTGAAGGACATGGTTTCCGGCAAAGCGGCGGGACGGGGTTCGCCGGACGAGATCACCTGTTTTCACAATTACCAGGGGCTAGGGCTGCAATTCGCCGCCATCGGCAGCATCGTCATTCGCGAGGCGATGAAACGGAACATCGGCCTTGTCCTGGACGACCGCTATTTCACTCAGGATGTGCATCCTTAACGGCGATTGGGCGGGCGGTGCATCCAGGGAAGCATAAGCCCGACCGGCACGATCCAGGCCGTGCCCGCAATGGCGTAATACAGGAATGCGACGATAGCACCGGCGCTGGGCAGAACGGCCACGCCCACCCACATGGCGGCCAGCGCGTAGATCGGCAGCCAGATCACTATCGCGACAGTGCCGATCAGCTTCTTGATGCGCGGCGATAGGGCCATTGTTTGCGGGCCGCCAGGGGTTTAGGGATGCGTTTCGCGAGCCTTCTTAGCAGGTAAGTCGAGCATGTCCGTTGCCGTTCTTTCCGCGCCCGCCGCCACGCCGGTCCATGCCGACCGGGGCGTTGGCCTGTGGCTGTTCGCCATTGCCGCGCTTATCGGGCTGATGGTCGTGATCGGCGGGCTGACTCGCCTGACGGGCTCGGGGCTTTCCATCACGGAATGGCAGCCGGTGACCGGCGTGGTTCCGCCCTTGAGCGACGCGGCATGGCAGGCGGAGTTCGCGAAATATCAGGGCACACCGCAATATGAGCTGCTCAA
This sequence comes from Micropepsaceae bacterium, assembly GCA_036264295.1. Lineage (GTDB taxonomy): Bacteria > Pseudomonadota > Alphaproteobacteria > Micropepsales > Micropepsaceae > CAIYRG01. The sequence continues at coordinate 1,602 of DATARE010000111.1, forward strand.
TCGCGGCATGGGGCTGGCCGGGTTTAAGGCGATTTATTGGTGGGAGTGGTCTCATCGGCTTCTGGGCCGGGTTCTTGGTGTCGTCTTTCTGGTGCCGTTCCTGCTGTTCTTGAAACAGCGGCGGATCGACCGCGCCATTGCCATCCGGCTTGGCGTGATTTTTCTGCTCGGCGCAGCGCAAGGGGTGCTGGGCTGGTGGATGGTGCAATCGGGTCTGACGGGCACGCGTGTCGTGGTCAGCCAAT
>DATARE010000113.1:0-3502 GCA_036264295.1 Micropepsaceae bacterium
ATGCGGGCGCGGATTTCCTTGGCCAGCAGCGGCCCTAAATCGCCGAAGCTGCCCTTTTCGCGGCCATAAACGAATTCGGACACGCCGCCCGAAATCGTCACCTCGTCAATCGCGCCATGAAGCCCAAGCGGATCGAGCCGCAACAGCGATTGCGCGCCGACTTTCGGCGAACCGCCTTGCATCGCCTCGAACAGCCGGTCCGTCATGGCCTGCGCCAATGCGCGCGCATCGTCCGGCTTCAGAACAGCGCCGATTCTCATATCCAATCCGAGTTCGGCGCCGAATTCGCGGCCCGCTTCCTCCATTCGCGTGATGCGCCCCTCGCGGTCCGTCACCACCAGCCGTGCGCCCACATCCACCGCCGTCAGATCCACGACCTTACCCTTGGCGCAAATCGCGATTTTGGACGTGCCGCCGCCGATATCGATGTTCATCACCAGCACATTGCCGCGGGAGGAGCGCTGTACCGCGCCCGAGCCATAGGCGGCCATCACAGTTTCCAGGGAATCGCCCGCGCTGACGGCAACCAGCTTCCCCGTCTGGCTCGCGAACAAATCGGCGATGGCGCGCGCATTCTTGCGCCGCACCGCCACACCGGTGAGGATCAGCGCGCCGGTGTCGATTTCGTCGGGCTGAACCTTCGCGAAATCGAATTGTTTGGCGATAAAGGCGCCGAGCTTCTCGGCGTCGATGGTTTCTTCTTCCGTGTACGGCGTCAGCAGAATATCGGATTCGTAGAAGGTCTCGCGCTGGCTTACGACATAGCGGCTGTCCAGCCGTTCGAGCACGATGCGCGAAAACACCAGATGCGAGGTCGAGGAGCCGATGTCGACGCCCACGGAGAAGATGATGATCTCATCCTCGCCTTCGAGGGTCCGCCCCTTGCTGGAGAAGAAAATCCGTCCGCCTTCCGCTTCGGCTTCACTCATTCGTTTCTCAAATTCCGCTGAACAAGACCCCGGGATAGAGCTCGAGCCCTAACACGGCGACAAACAACAGCCAAATCATCGCCGTGGCACCGGCGGCAATCCCGGCCGAGACGACGAGCGGCCGCTTGCCGCGGAAATACAGCGAAGCGAAGACATAGAGCGGCACGGCATACAGGATGCCGATGAACACCATGGCCGCAGCAAAACCGGCGATCCACAACACCGCGCCGATCTGCTTGGCGGCGGTATAATGTTTGCGCTCCGCCAATTTGTCGGGATCGCCGGCGGGATTGAGCCAATGCATCAGTGTGATGCCGATCGTCGTGCGGGTTCGCGACACGATGTCCAGAATGACAAGGACCATAAGCACCCAGGCCACGCCGGCGGGAACGGCCCTCGCATCGGCGCTGTATTGATAGGCGGTGGCGAGATACAGGATCGTCAGCGCAAGAAGTCCCAAGGCCGGCAGATATTCCGCCACCGGCGTGCCGAACACCTGCTTCACGTTTAGCTTCTTTCCATGGAGGGTTTGGGTGCGCTTGCCTGTTGCATCAGGCCGCGCACGATCGGCATCGTCAACAGCACAACAATCCCTGCAAGCAGCAGCACACAGATCGGCCGCATCACATAGATGGTCCAATGGCCGTCGCTCATCAGCATGGATTGGTGGAAATTGCGTTCGGCGGCCGCGCCCAGCACCAGCGCGATCACGATGGTCAGTCGCGGATAATCGAAGCGGATCATCAAATAGCCGATGACGCCGAAAATGGCGGTGATGACCACGTTCTCGATGGTCATGTCGATGGCATAGGAGCCGGCAAAGGCGACACACAGAACAAGCGGCACCAGGATCTGCGCATCCAGCAGCGTTACCCGCGCCAATGGCCGCACCAGCAACAGACCGACAAAAGACGCCAGCACGCAGGATGCGGTCAGCGCCCAGATCAGCCCGTAAATTTCCACCTGATGATCGACCAGCATCAGAGGGCCGGGCTGCATTCCATGCACGATCAGGATGCCCATGAAGACGGCCATCTCGACGCCGCCCGGAATGCCGAAGGCAAGGGTGGGGATCAGCGCGCTGCAATCCTTGGCATTGATGGCGGCTTCGGGTGCGATCACACCCTTGATATTGCCTTTGCCGAAGGAGTCCTTCTCGGACTCCTTCGCCGCCTGCACGGTCATGCTGTAGGACAGGAACGAGGCCACCACGCCGCCCACCCCCGGCACTGCGCCCACAATGGTGCCAATCAGGGAGCCGCGGATCACCGTCGGCCAATGCCGGAACGTTTCGAGCAGCCCGCCCGACATGCTGGTGATCTTCACCGATGCCGCATTGTTCGAAACCGAGCCGCCCTTGACGTAAAGGTTGATCATCTCCGCCACGGCAAAGAGCCCGATCAGCGCGGGCACCAGATGCACGCCGTCCCAGAGATATTCGATGCCATAGGTGAAGCGTTCGCCGCCCGAGACATCGTTGTAGCCGATGAACGCGACCATCAGGCCGAACGCGCCGGTGATCAGACCACGGAGCAATTTGCCGCGCGAGGTGGTCGAAACGATGACAAGGCCAAGGATCGCCAGCAGGAAGAATTCCGGCGGCCCGAACAGCAGCACGATGTCCTTGGCGATGGGCAGGATGGCCAGCACCGATACCGTGCCGATGATGCCGCCGATGGCGTTGGCGCTCGCCGCCGCGCCGATTGCCAAGCCAGCTTTGCCTTGCTGCGCCAGTGGATAGCCGTCGATGGCGGTTGCGGCATTGGGCGCGGATCCCGGTGTGTTCAACAAAATCGCGGTGATGGAGCCGCCCATGGGCACCCCCCCCATCACGCCGCCCGACAAAGCGAGCGCGGTAAATGGCTCCAGCCCATAGGTGAGCGGCATCAGCAATGCGAGCGCCGCAGCGCCCCCCAGCCCCGGAATAGCGCCGAAAAACAGACCGATAAACATGCCAAGCCCGAGGAACGCCAGCTCCCGAATCTGGAGCAGGCCCTCAATTCCCCCGAGCCACATTTGAAGCATGCTTTAAGGCTTCCCGTCCGTTGGGGCGCGCCGCGCGTTTGCGGCGAAGCGTTAGTGGGCGCCGCTCAAGCGGTCAACTGGCGGTCAGATATTTCTTCCACTTGTCGAAGAACACCCGCTGTTGTGCAACCAGTTGCGCCGTCTCCGGCGGGGTCCGAGACCGCATGATCAGATCGTTTTCCTTAGCCCATTTCACCACCGTCGGATCGGCAAGCGCTTTGGCCAGTGCCACCGACAGCGTGTTCTGGATGTCGGCCGGCAGACCGGGCGGGCCGGCAACCACGCGCTCCACGCTGATATTGTCGAGGTCGGGCTGGCCGAGCGCGGTCGCATCAGGAACCCCTGGGAAACTCGAATGGCTCTCGAAGCTCGCCAGCACCCGGATCGTGCCGCCATGGACAAAGCGCGAAGCGGTCGGGATGGCGGCGATCACCGCGTCGCTGTCGCCGCGGATGGCGGCCACCACATAATCGGCCGAGCCCTTATAGCCGGTGATCAGCTGCTTTTTCAGGCCGAGCAATTGCGCGCCGATCATGGTCGCGGCATAG
>DATARE010000116.1:0-2646 GCA_036264295.1 Micropepsaceae bacterium
TGTTTGTCCATGCAACGGCGGTGGAAGCGGCTGGAATGCGCAGCCTCGTCGAAGGCCAGCGTGTCTCTTTCGACATTCAGCCCGATGCGCGCGGTGCGAAGGCAACCAATCTGAAAGCCGTCTAACCGCTTTTCGGATGACGCGGCCGGCGGACCACAAATCCGCCGGCCGTTTGCTTTGAAACGCAAAAGGCGCTGCGAGTCGATTTGCGGCGCCTTTTGTTTGGTGGCAAGGCTCGCCAAGGCGAGCACCATCTTGGTCTCTCGGCATGGAGAGAGAGTTTTTGGACCCTGCTGTTTCACACCATGCATCGGCGTCTCGGCCGACTCTCATCGCTCTTATTGTTGCCGCGGCGTTTTTTATGGAGACGCTGGACGGGACGGTGATCGCCACGGCCTTGCCGGATATGGCGAAATCTTTCGGTGTGGGCGCTATTCAACTCAGCATCGGCATCACAGCCTATATGCTGACGCTGGCGATATTTCTTCCGGCCAGCGGATGGCTGGCGGATCGCTTTGGCACGCGCACCATTTTCGGCGGCGCCATCGCCGCCTTCACGCTGGCGTCGATCGCCTGCGGTTTGGCTCCAGGATTCCGCAGTTTCATCGCCGCGCGGATTGCCCAAGGTGCCGCGGGCGCCTTGATGTCGCCGGTCGGGCGCTTGGTGGTTTTGCGCGCCACCGAAAAGCGCGATCTCCTGCGCGCGGCCGCGATCACCATTTGGCCCGGCCTGCTGGCGCCGGTGATCGGGCCGCCTCTCGGTGGCTTTATTTCTACCTATGCCAGTTGGCGGGGGATTTTCCTTCTCAACGTGCCGCTGGGGATCGCCGGTGTGCTGGTGGTGCTGCGCTTCGTTCCTCAGTTCCGGCAGGACAAGAAGCTTCCCTTCGACATAAATGGCTTTGCGCTGTCCGGACTTGCATTGGGCGCGCTGATGTACGGCTTCGATCGCGTCGGCGTGCGCGAATGGTGGCTGGCTGCAGCCCTGATCGCGGCGGCGATCGTGCTCGGCTTCATGGCGGTTCGGCACCTGGAACGGCATGAGCACCCGTTGGTGGAGTTGTCCTCCATGCGGGTGCATTCTTTCGCCGTGGGCGTTTGGACGGGAATCCTGTTCCGCATGGCGGTGGGCGCCACGCCGGTGCTTCTGCCGTTGATGTTTCAGCGCGGCTTCGGCATGACGGCCTTTGCCGCAGGCGTCCTGTCGCTGGGTTATGCGATCGGCAATATCGGCATGAAGCCATTGACCTCCCGGATATTGCGGCAATTGGGATTCCGCGGAACCATGGTCATCGACACGCTGCTTTCCAGCCTCTGCATCGTGTTTTGCGGCTTTCTCAGTCCTTCCACGCCGTTTTGGCTGACCACATTGCTGCTGATCCTGACCGGCGGTTTCCGCTCGCTCGGCCTGACCGGACTGTTCACGCTGCCGTTCGTCGATGTTTCACCGGCACAACGCACCGCCGCCAATACGCTCTCCAACATCACATGGCAGGTCGGCATCGGCCTGGGCGTCGCTTTTGGAAGCATCGCTCTGCAAGCCTCTCTGCTGTTGCGCGGGGCAGGCGAGGAATCACTGAATGTGTTCGATTTCCGTTTCGCGTTCGCCGCTGTTGCGCTGGTGGGCGCAGCCGCACTGCCGGGCTTTCTCAGCCTGTCGCCCCATGTCGGTGCCGAAGTAAGCGGCCACCGCGCGAAAGCTCCGCTCGAGGCGAAAGGCTAGAACGCGCCGCTCAGCCCTTGGCCTCTGCACTCGTGTTTTGCCAGGACCATTCGCCACCAGTCCATTCCCGCAGTTTCGGCACGGCACTGCGCGCGAGCGACCAGGCTTCCGCGGGGCTCCTCGCCAATCGGCACAGGGGCGCGTCCCGGGTCCAGGTTTCGTAGAAGCTCCAGTTCTTGCCGGAATCATTGTTCAGGAAGACGTGGGGAATTCCGAGCAGCAAACAGAAGATGTGGGCGTGCAACCGGTCTGTGATCACCACCCGGCCCAGTGAAAGAATATAGAGGGCACGCGCCACCGTCGCTTCCGAGCGTGCGTCGAAATCGAGCCGCTGATAGGCGAGGCGTGCCTCCTCATTTTCGAAGAACAGCGAATTCCAATCGGTGAGGAATATCGTGGGGGGACGCTGTTTCACCACAAAATTGATTTCAACGCCGTCAGGAAAGTGCGGCAGAACATATTTTTCGGCGCCTTGAGAAGACAGGCGAGCGGCGACTTCCGTCTGATCGTTGGCGGATTCCTGATCGGTGCGCGCAATCCAGACGATGTCATATTGGGCTTCGCGGGGACGGACTTGCGGCCCCAGCATGAATGCCATGTCGGGCGCCAATTCCACCCGAGCCGTGGCGCCGAAATAGCGGGAAAACATGTGCTGGGCGACAACGCCCCGTGCGAACAGCGTCACGTCGGGATGCCTGGCCACAAAATCGGCGGTGCGCTGCAGATGCTCATTGTCGAGAAACGCGACCTGCTGGGGAAAGAAGATCACTTTGTTGTTCGGAAAATCCTGCAGCACGCGCAGCCGGAATTCCTGATGATGGGGGTAGCGGTCTCCGAAATTGCCACCGCCTTGGATCAGGATCGTGCCGCCGCCAAGATTTGCGGCCAGGGTGTCGCGATCATAGCTCTGCGCTGAGCATTCA
>DATARE010000130.1:0-15459 GCA_036264295.1 Micropepsaceae bacterium
ATACAATCTCGAAGGCGAAGGCAAGTCTTTGAGTGCCGCTGGTATGGTGAAGTTTTACGAGGATCTCTGCGCGCGCTACCCCATTGTCTCCATCGAAGACGGAATGGCCGAGGACGATTGGGAGGGGTGGGCGGAGCTGACCAAGGCTCTGGGCAAACATGTGCAATTGGTGGGCGACGATCTTTTCGTGACCAATACCGCGCGGTTGAAGGACGGCATCGCCAAAGGCGTTGCCAATGCAATCCTGGTGAAGGTCAATCAGATCGGCACGCTGTCGGAGACGTTGGATGCGGTCGAAACCGCGCATCGCGCATGCTATCGCGCGGTGATGTCCCACCGCTCGGGAGAGACCGAGGATTCCACGATCGCCGACTTGGCCGTCGCGACCAATTGCGGGCAGATCAAAACAGGTTCGCTCTCCCGCTCCGACCGCCTGGCGAAATACAATCAGCTCCTGCGGATCGAGGAAGCGCTTGGCGATACCGCCATCTATGCCGGCAAGACCGTGCTTAAGGCCTGATTTCCCGCCTGAATGTGTTGTGATAGAACTTCGCAACGCCAATTGTATAAGCCGCAAAATGTCTTTCGACTGGAGTAGACCGATGAAATCTCCCGCTCTCATGGCGGTCTTTGCCGCCGCTCTTTCCCTGGCCACGGTTTCCGCGACGGAGTCCTTCGCGCAGATCAATCAGGAGCACGCCAAAGTGGCGCCCGATGAGAAATCGGCCATCGCCATCGCGGAAAAGGCAGCAATTCCCCTGATCGGCGGCGAGGACAAGCTGGCGATTGCGCGGCCCTTCCGGGCGACAGGTCATGGCGATATCTGGCTGGTGATCTCCCAGCCGGTCCCCGATCCCAAGGCGCCCGCCGCACCGAAGCGTTCGGTGGTCGTTCAATTGAGCGCGATGACGGGCGAAATCCTCGACCTCAGCACTGCGGACTGACCGTTCGTCAAACCTTGGTCGGCACTTGCCGAACCTTACGCAATTGTCATCTGTTGGCTCGGGCTCTATGCTCCGCATCAGTGGCCGTTCTAATAAGCGCGCACCAAAGTCCAGGGAGGATTTTATGAAGTTCGGTTTGATTGGTTTGCTGATGCTCACGGCGGCGCCGGCGGCCTATGCCGCGGAAAATCCGCCGGAGATACCCTTCGATGGGGATGTGAATTTCATCAAGATGCCAAAGGATATGTATCTCGGCGAAGTTTCCGGCGTTGCCGTGAACTCCCAGGGCCATGTCTTCGTCTTCCATCGCGGCAACACCAATGGTCCGGCCTATGGCGGCCGCGCGGCCCAGCTTCTGGAATTCGATCAAAACGGCAATTTCGTCCGTGAAATCGGCCACAATCTCTACGCCTGGTCTTTTGCCCACACGGTGCGGGTGGATAAGGAAGACAATGTCTGGGTTGCCGACAAGGGCTCGGACATGGTGATCAAATTCCAGATGCCGGCAGGCAAGCCCGTCATGATGCTGGGCCGCAAGCCCGAAGCATCCGACGAAGGCGCCCATCCGCTGGAGCATCCCAATCCGCCGCTGCCCGCGCTCGACGGCTTGTTCCGTCAGGTCACCGACATGACCTGGGATGCCGCCGGCAACACCTATATCAGCGACGGCTACATCAATTCGCGCGTTGCCAAATACGACAAGGACGGCAATTGGCTGATGCAGTGGGGCGATCGTGGCACCGAGCCCGGCAAGATGAACACCCCGCATACGATCGCTTCGGATGCGCAAGGCAACATCTATGTCGGCGACCGCGGCAATGCCCGTATCCAGGTGTTCAACGGCACGGGCCAATTGCAGCGGGTGATCAAGATCGACGTGACTGCGCCTCCCGGAAGCAAGGCGCTGATCGGCAACACGCCGACGCCCAATGCGTCGGGCGGCTATGGCAATGTGCAGACGATGTCGCCGGGCACGCCCTGGGCGCTGTGCATCACGCCGGGACCGAACCAGGTGCTTTATAGCTCGGACGCGTTCCCGGGCCGCATCTACAAGCTGACGCTCGATGGCAAGTTGCTGGGCATGATCGGCGGCGGTGGCCGCACGGCGAAGAAATTCGGCTGGATTCATGAGATGGCCTGTCCGAACGAGAACACGCTTTATGTCGGCGAGCTTCTGAACTGGCGTGTGCAGAAGCTGACGCTGCATCCGAACAATCAGCAGCGGGCCGAAAACAACCGCTAAGTCTTTTTGCTTGCGAAAACGGGCCAGGGCGGGAAATGCGCCCTGGCCTTATTCTTGTGACAAGGAGCACGGACATGACATCGAAACCGGTAGCGCTTGTCGCGGCCGAAGTGAGCCCGCGCAAAACCAAGAGCAATTATCCGCCGCAATTTGCCGCGCGGCTCGGCGATAGGATCAAGCGTCCACTGGGAGATGCCTTCGGATTGACGATTTTCGGCGTGAACCTGACGACGCTTCCGCCGGGCGCCATGTCGGCGCTCCGCCACGCCCATACCAAGCAGGACGAATTCGTCTACATCCTGGAAGGCACGCCGACCCTGGTTACGGATGCCGGCGAGACGAGCCTCAAGCCCGGCATGTGCGCGGGGTTCAAAGCGGGAACCGGCGATGCGCACCATCTTGTGAACACTGGTACGGTGGACGTGGTCTACCTCGAAATCGGCGACCGCACGCTGGGTGACGAAGCCTCCTATCCGGAGGACGACATCGTGGCGATCAAGACGGCGGACGGCACGCGCAAATTCACTGCCAAGGACGGCAAGCCTTATTAGTTCGCCGCCGCGAAGATGCGAATGCGCAGCCCAGCTGAAACAATTTGGAAACCGCAAGCGAATTTTCTTGCCGGTGAAATCGGGATGTGATTCCGTGACGGGCATGCGAATGAGTCGCCGCATTGGCCGCAATATCAGCTTGATCCTATTGCCAGCGATCTGCTGCGCGATCAGCTTCTACTTCGGATACACGGTGATCTTTGGCGAACGCGGGCTGCTGGCCTGGAGGCAAACCCAGGATCAACTCCGAATCGTCCAAGCGGACCTCGCTGCCCTGCGCGCAAAGCGCGAGGCGCTCCAGCATCGTATCTCGCTCCTGGACGGCAAAGCTATCGACCCCGATCTGCTGGAGGAGGTCGCCCGTGGCGAACTGCTCCAGAACCGGCCGGGCGAGGTAGCGGTACCCCGCGAAAAGCGCTAGAAATTTTCGCAAGTTAAGTTCCGCCTTGCCAAGGGCAATTCACCCTTGCCATAAGCGGCGGGCCGCACCTGGGGGCGCGGCCTACGGACGAGAGCCACAGGGAGTAATATGGCACGCGCGGAAAGTGCAGCGGCCGCCGAGGATGATGCCGGACTTCGGCCGGCGGACGGGCAGGCGTTGGACCCGGCCGCCGTCGGACGGCTGAAGAAATTCTATCGCGACATGCTGCTGATCCGGCGCTTCGAAGAGAAGGCGGGCCAGCTTTACGGCATGGGGCTGATTGGCGGCTTTTGCCATCTTTATATCGGCCAGGAAGCCGTGGTGGTCGGCATGCAGGCCGCCCTGAAGCCTATCGATCAAGTCATCACCACCTATCGCGACCATGGCCATATGCTCGCCTGCGGCATGGATCCGTCGGGCGTCATGGCGGAGCTGACCGGGCGTGCCACCGGCTATTCCCATGGCAAGGGCGGCTCCATGCACATGTTCAGCCGGGAAAAGAATTTCTTCGGCGGGCATGGCATCGTGGGCGCCAATGTGCCCATCGGAACGGGCCTCGCATTCGCCAACCGTTACCGCAACAATGGCGCGGTCTGTCTCACCTATTTCGGCGACGGTGCGGCCAATCAGGGCCAGGTGTTCGAATCCTTCAATATGGCGGAGCTGTGGAAGCTTCCCGTCGTCTACGTGATCGAGAACAACCAATACGCCATGGGCACCTCCGTCGGCCGATCCACCGCGGAGGTGCAATTGTATAAGCGCGGTGCCGCCCACAACATTCCGGGCGAAGCGGTCGACGGTATGGATGTGGAAGCGGTCTATGCGGCGGGGCAAAAGGCCGTCCAATGGGCTCGCGACGGCCAGGGGCCATATATCCTCGAAATGAAGACCTATCGTTATCGCGGCCATTCCATGTCGGATCCCGCGAAATACCGCACGCGCGAAGAAGTGCAGCAGATGCGCGAAAAGCACGATCCGATCGACACGTTCGGTGCCCGGCTGGTGCGCATGGGCGTGATCAAGGACGACGACCTGAAGACGTCCGACCGCGATGTTCGCCAAATCATCAATCGCGCTGCCGAATTCGCCACCGAATCGCCTGAGCCCGCGCCCGAAGAGCTGTATACGGACATTCTGAAATAATGACTCAAATTCTAATGCCCGCGCTGTCCCCCACCATGGAGGAGGGCAAGCTTGCCAAATGGCACGTCAAGGAAGGCGATGCCGTGAAGGCAGGCGACATATTGGCGGAGATCGAAACCGACAAGGCGACGATGGAATTCGAAGCCATCGACGCAGGACGAATCTCCAAGCTTCTGGTTCCCGAGGGCGCCGAAGGCGTGAAGGTGAACGAACCCATCGCCGAACTGACGCAGGAAGGCGAGGAATCCGATGCCCCGCCGACCCGTCCGGCCGTTCCGCAGAAGCCGGACGGTCACGAACACAGCGCGCCCGCGGCCGAACCACGGATCGTTGCGGCCGCGCCCCGCCAGCCCGAGATTGCGCACACCGGCAACGGTGCTGCGGTGGCGTCCGAAATTCCCGCCAATGCCGAACTGATATCCATGACGGTACGCGATGCCTTGCGCGATGCCATGGCCGAAGAAATGCGCCGCGACGATACCGTGTTCCTGATGGGCGAAGAGGTTGCGCAATATCAGGGCGCTTACAAAGTCAGCCAGGGACTGCTCGAAGAATTCGGCGATCGCCGCGTGCTGGATACGCCCATCACCGAACAAGGGTTTGCGGGTTTGGGAATCGGCGCGGCTTTTGGCGGTTTGCGCCTCATCGTCGAATTCATGACCTTCAACTTCGCCATGCAGGCGATGGACCAACTCGTGAATTCGGCGGCGAAGACGCTTTACATGTCGGGTGGCCAGATGGGCTGCCCCATCGTCTTCCGCGGGCCGAACGGTCCCGCTGCGCGCGTCGCTGCTCAGCACAGCCAGGATTATTCCGCCTGGTATGCGCAGGTTCCGGGGCTGAAAGTGGTTTCGCCCTATTTCGCCGCCGATGCGAAGGGATTGCTGAAAGCGGCTATCCGCGATCCCAATCCCGTCATCTTCCTGGAAAACGAAATCGTTTATGGCCGTACCTTCCCGGTGCCCAAGCTGAATGATTTCGTGCTGCCCATTGGCAAAGCGCGGGTCTTCCGTGAAGGCGCCGATGTCACTTTGGTCGCGCATTCGATTTCGGTGGGACTCATCATGGAAGCCGCCGAAGCGCTGGCGAAGGAAGGCATTGAGGCGGAGCTGATCGATTTGCGGACGCTGCGCCCGCTCGATATCCCGACGGTGGTGGAATCGGTGAAGAAGACGAACCGCATCGTGACGGTGGAACAGGGCTGGCCCATTTGCTCCATCGGCTCGGAGATTTCTGCTGCCGTGGTGGATCAGGCATTCGATTATCTCGATGCGCCGCCCATGCGCATCGCAGGCAAGGATGTGCCGATGCCGTATGCCGCCAACCTCGAAAAGCTCGCGCTGCCTACGGTCGACGACATTGTCGCCGCGGCCAAAGCCGTGCTGTATCGGTGAATTGCATGAGCGGCTGTTATTTACACCACACCATATTTGTCATCCCCGGCGCGGCGTGCGGAGCATGCTGCGGGAAGGGGATCCATTCGGCAAATGGTTTCCCTTCCCCTCGCAATGCTTGCGCATTGCTCGGCCGGGAATGACAGGCGGAGCGCCATGGCCACGCAAATCCTGATGCCCGCGCTGTCGCCCACTATGGAAGAGGGCAAGCTCGCCAAATGGCACGTCAAGGAAGGCGATGCCGTAAAGGCGGGCGATATCCTAGCGGAGATCGAAACCGACAAGGCGACGATGGAATTCGAAGCCATCGACGAAGGCCGGATCGGAAAAATCCTGGTGCCGGAAGGTGCGGAAGGCGTGAAGGTCAACGCCCCCATCGCGGAGCTTGAAACCGAGGGTGACGAACCCGCGGCAGCTAAAGACATTCCATCCACCATGAAGGCCATCCGGGACGCGATTGCGCCGGCCGTTGCGCAGAATTTTCCTTCCCCCCTTGAGGGGGGAGGTGGCCCAAAGGGCCGGAAGGGGGGCGAAACATCTCCCCTCCCCGAAGTGCCAAAGGGTCCTTCGACCCTCCCTCAAGGGGAGGGTAATAAGAAGGGCAATGGTGCTGTTCCGCCTACGGATCAACGCATCTTCGCCTCGCCGCTGGCCAAGCGCATTGCCCAACAGAGCGGGATCGATCTGAGTGCATTGCACGGCTCCGGTCCCCGTGGACGCATCGTCAAAGCCGACGTCGATGCCGCCTCGAAGGAGGGCGCTGCAAAGCCGGCGCCGCGTCCGCCGCAGCAATCTCCCGCCCCCCGCGCGCCCGCATCGGGCGCGGTTGCAGAAATGCCGGCTGCCACGCTTTCCGGAATTGCACCGCTGCCCGACGCGCGCCTGTTCTTCAAAGAGGGCGAGTACGATGCGGTGCCCAACGATTCCATGCGCAAGACCATTGCGCGCCGGCTCACCTCGGCGAAAACGCTGATCCCGCATTATTACCTCACCATCGATTGCGATATTGGGGCGTTGATGCAAATTCGCGCGCGCCTCAACGACAAAGCACCGAAAGGTGAGGGGGCTTACAAACTCTCGGTCAATGATTTCGTCATCAAGGCCGCCGCCATGGCGCTGATGAAACATCCCGATGTCAATGCGAGTTGGACTGACGCGGCCATTCTGAAACATCATCATGCGGATATCGGGATTGCGGTCGATCTCAATCCCGGGCTCATCACTCCCATCGTGTTCCGCGCCGAGACCAAGGGGCTGGTGGAAATTTCCAACGAAGCCAAGTCGCTCGCCGAGCGTGCCAAGACGAAGAAGTTGAAGCCGCAGGACTATGAAGGCGGTGGATTCTCGATCTCCAATCTCGGCATGTTCGGCATCCGCCAATTCACCGCACTCATCAATCCGCCGCAGAGCGCCATTCTGGCTGTTGGCGTGGGCGAAGAACGCCCGGTGGTACGCGGCGGTCAACTGGCGGTTGCCATCATGATGTCGCTGACCATGTCCTGCGATCACCGCGTCATCGATGGCGCCACGGGATCGCGCTTTATGCAGACGCTGAAGGTCTTCATCGAAGAACCGGCCTCGATGTTGCTTTAATAAAACCTACCCTCCCCTTGAGGGAGGGTCGATCCGGCAAGCGCAGCGAAGACGGATCGGGGAGGGGAGAGGATGCCGTTGCATGGCTGAATCCTTTGACGTCATCATCATCGGCGGTGGACCCGGCGGGTATGTGTGCGCCATTCGCTGCGGCCAGTTGGGGTTGAAGACCGCAATCGTCGAACGAGAGAATCTCGGCGGCATCTGCCTGAATTGGGGCTGCATCCCGACCAAGGCGCTGCTGCGGTCCTCCGAGATCTGGCATTTGATGCACCGATTGAACGAGTTCGGCTTCTCCGCCGACAATCTCAAATTCGATATCGCGAAAATTGTCGAACGCTCCCGCAAAGTCGCCGCGCAACTGTCGAACGGCGTCAAGGGCCTGATGAAGAAGAACAAGGTCACGGTCATCGACGGCGACGCGGCACTGAAAGGAAAAGGCACGATCGCCGTCAGCAAAAACGGTCAGACCACGGAATATTCCGCGAAAACCATCGTGCTTGCGACCGGCGCACGGGCTCGTGAATTTCCCGGTCTGGAAGCGGACGGCAATCTGATCTGGACCTATCGTCACGCCATGGTGCCCAAGGAATTTCCCAAATCGCTGCTGGTCGTGGGATCGGGCGCCATCGGCATCGAATTCGCCAGCTTCTACCGCACCCTGGGCGCCGAGGTGACGGTGGTGGAAGTCCTGGACCGGGTGTTGCCGGTGGAGGACGCGGAAATTTCCGCTTTCGCCGCGAAAGCGTTCCAAAAGCAGGGCATGGTTATCAAGACGTCCACCACGGTCGAGAAATTGGAAAAGGGCGCCAACAACGTCACGGCGACACTGAAATCCAAGGACGGCAAGACCGAAACCCTGACCGTAGACCGGGTGATCCTGGCGGTTGGGATCGTCGGCAATGTCGAAAACATCGGGCTGGAGCAGGCGGGCATCAAGGTCGAGAAGACGCATGTCGTGATCAACCAATGGGGTGAAACCGGGGTTGAGGGTGTCTACGCCATTGGCGATCTCGTCGGACCGCCATGGCTTGCGCACAAGGCGATGCATGAAGGTGTGATTGTTGCCGAACGGATCGCGGGCGTGAAAGGCGTGCATCCGCTCGACACCTCGAACATTCCGGGCTGCACCTATTGCTGGCCGCAGGTGGCAAGCATGGGCCTCACCGAAGCCAAGGCGCGCGAGACCGGCCGCAAGATCAAGAGCGGGAAATTTCCCTTCATCGGCAACGGCAAGGCGATTGCGCTCGGGGAGGTGGAAGGCTTCGTCAAGACCGTGTTCGACGCCGACACGGGCGAGCTTCTGGGCGCCCATATGATCGGGGCGGAAGTCACCGAACTGATCCAGGGCTATGTCATCGCTCGCAAGGCCGAAGCCACCGATGCGGAATTGCAGGCCACGATCTTCCCGCATCCGACCCTTTCGGAAATGATGCACGAGGCGGTGCTCGCCGCCGACGGACGCCCGCTGCATATTTGATGTAGACTTGCGGCGAACGCTCCGGGCCGGATCAGGGGGAGATCGCCATGTCGCAGGAAAACGCGTTTACCCGCCGAAGTCTGTTGCGCAATGCGGGGCTCGCGTCGGCGGCGCTGATGGCTCGCCCACACAAAGCGCGCGCGCAAGCCGGCAAGCCGCCCAATATGGTTTTCATCATGGCGGACGATATGGGGTATGCGGATGTTTCCTGTTATGGCCGCCCGGATATTGCCACGCCGAATATCGATTCCATCGCCGCCAATGGCGTACGCTTTCTTCAAGGCTATGCCAATTCCGCGGTCTGTTCAGCGACACGGACCGCACTGATCACTGGCCGTTATCAATATCGCTTGCGGGTCGGACTGGAAGAGCCGCTACCGGTCGGCAAACCCGACATCGGACTTCCCCCGGAACATCCCACGCTCCCATCGCTGTTGCGCAAAGCGGGCTATGGCACCACGCTGATCGGCAAATGGCATTTGGGGATTTTGCCGAAATTCGGTCCACAGCAAAGCGGCTACGACCATTTCTTTGGATTTCGCGGCGGTGCCATCGATTACTTCACGCACCAGGGCACCGATCACAAAGACGATTTCTGGAACGACGACATGGCGATCCGCGAAATCGGCTACACCACGGAATTGTTCGGGCAGCGGGCGGTGGATTCCATCAACGCCTATGCGCGTGGCGGGCGGCCCTTCCTCATCAGTCTGCATTTCAACGCACCGCATTGGCCGTGGGAAGCGGTGGACGACGAGGTGGAATCCGAACGCTTGCGCGCGAAAGCGATCCAGGATTTCGACGGCGGAACCCAGCGCACCTATCAGCGCATGATCCAGGCGATGGACGCGCAGGTCGGCCGCGTGCTGCAGGCCCTCGAGGCGAATGCCTTGCGCGAAAACACCATCGTCATCTTCACCAGCGACAATGGCGGCGAGCGTTTCGCCGACACCTGGCCGTTTACGGGCCGCAAGACGGAACTCTTGGAAGGGGGCTTGCGCGTGCCGTCCATCGTTTCCTGGCCGGTACGGATCACGCGAGGGGGCGCCAGCGATCAGGTTTCCATCAGCATGGATTGGATGCCGACACTTCTCGCCGCGGCCGGCACGGCGCCCGATCCCGCCTATCCATCCGACGGGATCAATCTGCTGCCGGTTCTGACGCAAGGCGCCCCATCGTCACCGCGCAAACTCTTCTGGCGCTACAAGGCGAACACACAGGCGGCCATGCGGGACGGCGATTTCAAATTTCTCAAGATCCGCGAGAATACATTTCTGTTCAACGTTGCCGAAGACCCGATGGAGCGCGCCAATCTAAAGCAGCGCCGCAAAGACATTTACGACCGGCTGGTGGAGGAATGGTCCGCCTGGAACGCGACCATGCTGCCGTTGGCGGCGGACAGTTCGACCGGTTTCTTCAAGGCCAATGAGTTGGCCGACCACATCGGCGCGCAATAAAGGCCCGCGGGTTGATCTTCAATCGCCCGGCGGGTCGAGCGCAGTGGCGGCATTCGCATGCGTTTGCACCTGAATGTAATCCGTCAGCCCAATCGTGGCGATCAGACGCTGCTGCGTTTGCAGATAAT
This sequence comes from Micropepsaceae bacterium, assembly GCA_036264295.1. Classification (GTDB taxonomy): domain Bacteria; phylum Pseudomonadota; class Alphaproteobacteria; order Micropepsales; family Micropepsaceae; genus CAIYRG01. The sequence goes on from DATARE010000130.1 coordinate 10,355, forward strand.
CGATGTGCTCTTCCTCGCTCTTAAGGATGCCCTCATAAAGCGTGCGTGTGCCGTAATCCTGGATCGATTCCGCATAGGCAATCGCGTTGCGCAGATCGCCAAGCGCCTTGTATTCAAAGGTCAGGTCGCAGGAGATTACTTCCTCGACCGTCTCCCCGATCAGAAGCTTGTCGAGATATTGCAGATTGGGAAGGCCGCCGAGGAACAGGATACGCTGGGTCAGCGAATCCGCGTGACGCATCTCGTCGATGGATTCCTCATATTCCTTCTTGGACAGTTCCGAGACGCCCCAATTCGCCAGCATCCGCGAATGCAGAAAATATTGGTTGATGGCGGTGAGTTCGTTCTTGAGGATGAGGTTCAGAAATTCGATCGTCTTGGCGTCATTGCGCAGCGCGCTTGCGCCCTTCACTCCGCCGCCTGCAGCATTTCCTGCGGTTCGCGGTCCTGAAGCATTGCTGCGATCGTTTCTTGGCATGTTCCGCAGACCTTTCTGACGCCGTTGTGCGCGTAGACTTGATCGGGCGATTCCGCGCCACATTGTATAGCGCCACGAATCTTCGCCTCACTCAGCCCATTGCAGACGCAAACGATCATTAAAGCCAGCCGGATCAAAGCCGCAGGGCGGGTTATCCCAAAGATGCGAATGATTGTCAATATCGCTATGTTTCAATTATTACGAGCACGTAATCAGATTGTACAACCTCACATTACGCGATTATATACTTGACGTACCATCTGATTCGTTTAGAACGATTCCAGACAGGCCGTCACGAGGCAGCCCCTCGGGTATCTCATCGCGTAGTAAAATTGAGGGGCTGCCAGACCTAGGACAGCGCCATGGGGCGCGAGATCAAAGTTACGACTGCGATGGTTCAGGCGGGCGCTGCCGTCCTTTGTGCCCCTTCTGTTGCTTCTGGCCAGATTTCTTCTGAGGATTTGGCGCGACGTATTTATATCGCCATGGCCACTGCAAAAACTCCCGAAACTCACCGTCCTTGTTCTCAAATAGTCCGGGATTCGCAATCCAATTGAGACGCAAGAAGATAGTGCCACAATCGAATGTCATGGCTTCCAAGTCCGGCAGGGTCACGCTTCGGCTTTCAATATGGGGAATAGCCTTGGCAGTAAGCGTATTGCTCACATGGAAGCTGTTTTCAATAAAAGTGACGACGCGATGGACCAGTTCGCCCCGAACGTCTGAGATGGCTTGGAGCTGGATAAGGCATGAGTCCATATCGTCATATTCAGTTTGTGATCTTGGTGGCTTGAGGGCGTACAATGTGGTCTGCATTTCCAGTCGAAATATCAGCCGCGCTCTGTCGATTAAATCGCCCAAGCGCATTCCAGCAAAAATTACCCTGGCCTTTTCATCGTGTAGTCCCGACATTGATCGAACAAGAAGATGGATCGAAGCCTCCGCCCGCGCATATGAGGTCACAAAGCGCCCAAGAGCCTCGTAATATTGAGGCTCCTTTGGCGTTGTATCTTTGTCCAGCAATGCCGCTAGTTGCCGGAAATAACTTTGGGGTTCGTCTGACATGAAAAAGGAATCCGCCAAAAATTCCCGCGATGAAGTTCTAAAGCGGATGCTGAAGACGCCGCCTAAGAAACATGAGCCGCTGGGGAAGAAGCGGAAACCGAGTCGGGGTGAGGAAGCAACCGAAAGTGTGGTGGAAACTACGCAGGATGACGACTAAGTGCAGTAAGTCGCCTGCTTGGTTAGCCCATTCATATGCAATGTACCCTGACTCAGAATGTCCATTCCCAACAACGCGCTGAAATTTGGACTGGGGTGAAGCAATTCGAGCAGGCCCCTGTCATTGAAGATCCATTCAAAAAATGTATTCCCCATAGGAAATCTTATAAAAACGTCACCCAGATAAATATTTACAGGGGCCATTTGAGTCGTACTTGTAATTGTTGTTTTCCCCACAACACCAAGGCCGCATGCTCCAGCTACATTGGTCTGAATCGATGTGTGGGTGCAGCCGGTATCAGCTATGGCCTTTATCCAGGTAATAGGCGGTGGCGGCGAGCCTGGAGCAAGAAGGGAACGCGGTGGCGCTATCCCTATCTCCAATACAGGTCCAATGGGATCAATTGGGAAGGTGATACAGGGCATATGAATGGAAGCCGAGGTTGACGCTTTGACTCGTTACTTCCTGGACCGAGAACTTGTGATCACCGAATTTTTCTTTGCCGAATCGAACGGCGTCACCGAGAGACGTGAAAAAATCCACGACCTGGCCATTATTCATTAGCGCAAACTGTCCCGGATTGGATTTCAGCAAATCTGGAAGCATTTTACGAAAGGCTTCATAATTGCGATCGACTTCGCTTTGGTCGTGCTTTTTTGATGTCACGGCGTGCGCCTGCATTGTCAGCCCCCACCGACTGCCGGATAATCCTCATTAGAATAATCATCTGCGGATGGTTAAGGAAGCGGTTACTTCCTAATTTGGACTGGAATACGGCCCGATTTCCATCTTTTGATGGTGGTGAGGGTCGCCTCTTTCGCCTCCAACGCTTCTTAGGCGTAACCGAGAACCCATTCTTGCGGCGCCAGCGGATAAATCCGCGAATCTGCTGGGCAAGCCCCTTAGGCTTGCACAATCCGCCGATAGGTAAGGCGCTTGCCGCCGATGCCGGTCAGGGCCTTCTCCGCGCGTTCCGCATCGTCAACGCCGAGAGCGGCGCGGTGCGAATAGCGGAAATCGAATTCATTCAAATAGCGCTGCAAGTGCTGTTCGCCACAATGCTGGTACACGCCGACCATGCCGCGCTTGAAGATCGAGAACACGCCTTCGATGGTATTGGTATGGATGGTCTCGCCCTTGGTGTAACGGACATACTCGCCCAGCGAATGGGTGACGGTGTGGTGCTTCATGCCGGTGTCGCGCTTATAGAAATTGCTTTCGTCCGTCATAAGCACGCTCTTGGGGTGGACGTTGGCATGCAGGGCTGCCTGGACATTGATCTTGGTGGCCTTGCCAAGGTGGAACGAGATCAGCTTCCCGCCACGCTCGACAAGCGAGACAACGGCGATCTTGCTTGCGATGCCTGCCCCATGCGGCCCAACGCGGCGGCCAATATAGGTTTCGTCCATTTCGACGGTCTTGCCTTCGCCGCCAAGCTGGGGAGGATTCTTGGGTGTCATCGCTTCACGGATGCGGTGGGCCATGAACCACGCAGTCTTATATGTCACGCCTAACATGCGGTGGAGCTGGTGGGCGCTGATCCCCTTCTTGCTGGACGTGAGCAATTGGGTAGCCAAGAGCCATTTGGTCAGGGGGATGTGGGAACGCTCGAAGACGGTGCCGACCGTGACACTGAAGGGCTTCTCACAGTCGCGGCACTTATAGACGCCGGGACGGGTGGACTTACCCTCTAACTTGGCTGCGTTGTCGATGACGCCGCAATGGGGGCAAACCGGGCCTTCCGGCCATTGGAGCTTTTCCAGATGGGCGCGGGCCGCGTCTTCGTCGTTATAGATTTTGGCTTTGAGATTGATGGACATGGCAGGCCCCGTTTGTTGGGCCTTTTGTACGCCGCACCGCACAGTACGTCAAGTATATAATCGCGTCACATTATTAACCAATAGTTACGCCTCCACCGCGCGAGAGAACACGTCGGAACACGCCGAACGTGAGACAGCACGGGGGGTGGTAGGGGTGTCATGTCCAGCGCTATTCGGGGCGCGCAGGGTTTCCTGCGCGTTCCCCCGCCCGTTGTGCAATTTCTCCGGCGAACGATTGAGACGGCCTGACCGATTTGGGCACGTCTCCGGGGGCACTTGGCCGCGTCTCCGCTTTGGAGACAGAGGGTCTGCGAGACTCTCCCCGTCTGGGAGAGCGGCTGGTCGCGCGCGGGTTCCTTTCACCCGATGCAATCGCAAGTGTGCTTTCGCGCCAGGCCCGTTGGGGCTGCCGGTTCGGCGAGGTGCTGGTCGCCGATGGCACAATCAAGCCAATGGAATTGGCCGAAACGCTCGCAGAAAAACTTGGGCTCTTTTTCGTGGATTTGATTCACGAGCCGTCCGACGAAAACTTGGCCGATCCGGCCCATATCGATTTCTATCTCGCGCGGCTGTTCATCCCTTGGCGGCAAGTGGGCGAGGCATTTGTCATCGCATGCGCCGATCCCTCGCCGGAATTGCATCGGCTGGTGTCGCGCTTGTATGGACCAAATGTGCGGTTCGCGGTTACCGCAAAATTTGACATCATCTGGACAGTGCAGCGTCTGTTCCGAGGCGGGCTCAATCATGACGCTGTATTCCGGCTGCATGAATGTGCGCCGGAATTTTCCGCGCGGCGGACGGCCACGGTACCGCAGAAATGTTTCGCCGGATTTGTAGGGTTCGCGGCTGCGGCAGGATTGTTTGCCGCGCCACAACTTGCTGCCGCGATCGCGCTCCTGCTGCTTGGTCTGTGTTATGGTGCGAACATCGTTTTGCGTCTTCTGCTCTTCGTCGCAGGCAGCATCGGCTCCGGTGCCGGCACGCGGGTTTCGCCGGAAGCGATTGCGAACCTGAACGAAGCCGATCTTCCAGTGTATTCGATTCTGGTGCCGCTTTATCGCGAAGCGCACATGGTCGGGCGTGTGGCCGCTGCACTGAAGGCGCTTGATTACCCCTCCGCCAAGCTCGATATCAAGCTGATCCTGGAGGAAGACGATTTCGCCACCATCGCCGCCGCCAAATCGCTTGGCCTCGATGGCCGGTTCGAAATTCTCGCCGTCCCGGAATCGTTTCTGCGGACCAAGCCGCGCGCTTGCAATTACGCGATGCGGTTCGTCCGCGGGAGTCATGTCGTCATCTACGATGCGGAAGATCGTCCGGACCCCGATCAATTGAAGAAGGTCGTAGCGGCCTTTCGCGCGAGCCCACCCGATGTTGCCGTCTTCCAGGCGCGGCTCAATGTCTATAACGCCGGCGACAATTGGCTGACGCGCATGTTTGCGCTCGAATATGCGGCCTGGTTCGATTTTCTGCTCCCCGGTTTGGCGCGGCTTGGCATTCCCATCCCGTTGGGAGGAACCTCCAATCATTTCCGGACCGAAACTCTGTCAGCGATCTTCGGGTGGGACTCCTTCAACGTCACCGA
>DATARE010000187.1:0-3883 GCA_036264295.1 Micropepsaceae bacterium
CCCTTATTTATGCGCTCGCCTTTGTGCCGAAAAACCTTTTCGACCACGCCGTCACGGCGGAAATCTACGGCATTCGATGGCCCTGGATTACGCTGATCACCTCCATGTTCCTGCATGGAGGTTTTCTGCATCTCGGCGGCAACATGCTTTATCTCTGGATTTTCGGGAACAATGTCGAAGACGCCATGGGGCATGTGCGCTTTTTGGGCTTCTATTTTGTTTGCGGCATCATCGCCGCGCTCTCGGAAGGAATGGTCAACCCGCATTCGGATTTGCCCATGCTGGGGGCGTCGGGTGCGATTTCCGGGGTTCTGGCGGCCTATGTCCTGATTTTTCCGCGCACCCGCGTCACCGTCATCATCCCCTTGGGAATCCTGCTTTATCCAACCAAGATTTCCGCTTTTTACGTGGTCGGCTTCTGGTTTCTGATGCAGCTTTTCAACATTGTGGGCACCACGCCGGGCGGCCCGGGCACGGCCTGGTGGGCCCATGTCGGGGGATTTGTCGCCGGGCTGGTGTTCACGCCCATGCTCTCCAATTTTCCGCTGTTCGGACACTACCGGCGCGGACCCTGGAGTTAGGCGCGCGTCCCACGCGCATTGCGCCGCCTCTGGCACGGCTTTCGCTACCATTCGCTTGTGAGCCGCCGGACCTTCCCATTTTGGGTCAAGCGCGAAACGGCTCGCGAGGGGACTGAGCAATTTTCGATGAAGCACCGGAACAATCATTTTGCCGTAGGGTATTGGAGCCGCATCCGGCACGGACGCGTCGCGCCCGATCAGGCCGATATCGATCCCAAGGCGCTGAAGCGACTTTTGCCGTTCGTCTTCTTGCTGGACGCGCGCGGCAGCAATTTCACCTATCGCTTGGCCGGGACCACGCTCTGCGAGCGTTACGGTGCGGAGCTTCGCGGCCGGGATTTTCTTCAGCAATGGGATGCCGGAAGCCGTGGGAGATTGACCGAACTGCTGCACCGGTCGTTGCAGGCCTGTGTTCCGGCGTGCCTCACCTCGGTTGGCGCGACCGACGATTGCCACATGGTCGAAATCGAAACCGTGTTGATGCACATCGCCTTCGGCGCGGCCCATCCGGAGCGTTTTCTGGGTGTGGCGCAAATTTTGACGGATGTCACATCGCTCGCCGGCAGGGCGATCAGTTTCGAACGGTTGGTGGCCTCGAAGCTGGTGCGCGAAGACGAACCCGACGACAACACGACTCCACCGCCACCGGCCAACGATATGTGGCGCCCCCATCCCCGTGCGCCGCATCTGCGCCTTGTCACGATGGGGGACAGCGCCGGTGAAAACACGGACCCGCTGCGCTTGGATGCCGATCCGTTAAGGGCGATGCTGCAATTCATTGCAAACAGTGGACGGACGGTGCTCTGACCCGTGACGTCTGACCCGTGGCCAATTATGGGACACCATCCTGTTTGCCGCTGACGGTCTGACTGGGATCGCGGTTGGTGCGGGCGCGCAAATCCTGATCTTTTTGCACCTGTTTGAGGTAATCCAGCTCGTAGCGTTCGATCGAGCTGCGATAATCCTCAAACGCCTTCAGATCTTCGGGGCGGCGCGCGGCGCATCGCTCGGCCTCATAGCGCTGCGTTTGCTGGCACCACAGGTCGAAATCCATGTTGCGTACGGCAAAGGTGCCGGTGCCGATCGACAGATCGCGCCCCGGAGTCGGAGGCAAGGTTTGCGCCCCGCCGTCTCCCGCCCAAAAAGCGAAGACACTTACGGCAAGGGCCGCGATATTGGCGTGCTGGCGCATAAAGACCTCTCCGGTCACAACCATACGCCCGTTCAAAGGTTCCCGAAAGCGGCTTCGGTCAAGCCATAAGCCCAGACCGATCCCGGCGTAAACGCTTTGTTGAACCCCTGTGCGATAGATTGCCCGTCGAATCTGGAACCGGGTTACCAGGGCATGAACGTCACCGACGACAACACGATCAAGGATGCCGGCCAAAAGGTGATTGCACGCGCGCTGAAAGAGCGGCGCCGGTTTCGCCGGGTCCATGTCGCCATCACGGGGCGTCTCTATATTCCGGCGACCCAGGAAGAGGCGATGTGCACGGTCGAAGATATTTCGCCGGGCGATGCGTGCATTCTTTGCGAGCTCAAGGAAGAGCCGCGGGGCCGTGCGGTCATCTATCTCGATACGCTGGGACGGTTCGAAGGCCCCGTCGTGCGCGCGCGCAATGGCGGCTTCGTGATGACGTTTTCCTGCTCGCTGCAGAAGCGCGAAAAGCTCGCCGACCAATTGGCGCTGGAAATGAATCGCCATCTGCTGAGCGAAACCGATTTGCGCAAATATGATCGCGTCGAAGCGCTGAACGGCAGCTTCACGCATTTCATCCGCTCCACCGGCGAACAAATCCGCTGCGAGGTGCTGGACCTTTCGTTCACCGGCGTTTCGGTGCGCAGCGAATCCAAGCCGCCCGTGGGCGAGCACATTCTGATCGGTCATCGCGCGGGACGCGTTGCGCGCCATCATGGCGAAGGCATCGGCATTGAATTTTTGGGCGGCGGCACGGCTGCGGCCAATGGCGCCGACGCCCCGCCGGCGGCGACTCCGCTGCGCTCCATCCCCTCGGCTGCGCCGCGGATGATTGTGCCTTCCGCAATGGCTCAAGCGGCGCGCCGCTAAAGCCTGACCGGCAAACCGCTGGCCGCCAGGCGCGCTTTCGCATCGCGTATGGTGGCTTCCCCGAAATGGAAGATCGACGCCGCAAGCACCGCATTGGCGTGGCCTTCGGTCACGCCGGCGACCAGGTCATCGAGCGATCCGACGCCGCCTGAGGCGATTACCGGCACCGAAACCGCATCGGCCACCGCGCGCGTGAGCTCGATATCGTAGCCGCGTTTGGTGCCGTCGCGATCCATCGACGTCAGCAGGATTTCGCCCGCGCCATAGGCGGTGAGCTTGACGGCATGTTCGACCGCATCGATGCCGGTCGCGTTGCGCCCGCCATGGGTGAAGATCTCGAAGCGCGCGCCCACGCGCTTGGCATCGATGGCAGCGACGATGCATTGGCTGCCGAATTTTTCGGCGCCTTCGCGAATGAAATCCGGACGGCGCACGGCTTCGGTGTTGATCGAAACCTTGTCGGCGCCCGCAAGCAGCAGCGCGCGGATGTCTTCGATGGTGCGAACGCCGCCCCCCACCGTCAGCGGCATGAAGCAGGCCGAGGCCGTGCGGCGCACCACATCCAGAAGGATCGGCCGCTTCTCATGGCTGGCCGTGATGTCGAGGAAGGTGAGCTCGTCCGCGCCGGCGGCATCATAGATCAGCGCCTGTTCCACCGGATCGCCCGCATCGCGCAGCGAGACGAAGTTCACGCCTTTGACGACGCGGCCATCTTTCACATCCAAACAGGGAATGACGCGGACCTTCAGCATGAAAAAACCTTCCACCCTCCCCTTGAGGGAGGGTCGAGCGCGTTCAGACGCGCGAGGGGAGGGGAGGGGTTTATAGACATGCCCCTCCCCGAACCCGTCCGCGCGGCTGACGCCGCTTCGCCGGGGTTCGACCCTCCCTCAAGGGGAGGGTCGGAAGAGTGCGCAATTCGATCCAGATTTTGCGTCGGTAAGCGCGTCTCATACATCTAATTGTTTTGTCCAAAAATGGGGGGTGGGGGGTACCCCCCGTGTCCAGTTCTCTCTCACAGTATTCGGAACTCATATAGGGACTTGGAGACGAACAGGCGAATTGAGCTCCATCCACGCCCTATCGGCGGCCGGCATTGGCGAGCGCCGCCACCGAGAGCAGCGCGCGTCCCGTCGCCGCTTCGGCCGGGACGGCAGTCGTCTTTGCCAGCGCCTCGGCTTCGTAAAGCAGGCTCAACGCCTCCTCGAGCCGGGCAACCGTCCAGCGCGAGACC
>DATARE010000201.1:0-2587 GCA_036264295.1 Micropepsaceae bacterium
CGGATCGCCGGCGCCGCATAGGCGAAGGTATTGATTCCGGCGAGTTCGAAAAAGAAGCAGAAGCTCAGCAGCCACATCATCCGCCGGTGAAATGAAAACACCGGAAGCCGGTCGAGGCGTCCCGCGGCCGAGACCCGCTGCGGATCGTGAATGTTCATCGCACTACATCAACCCGCCCCTTGGGGGCAGGGGAATCGCATATGAATTTTGAGAGGCTATTGCACGGGTTTGCAAACAGGATTCTGAAGATGACTCCCGATTCGAGAGGGGAGTCTGATGCGGAAATTCCGGAAAGCATTCAAAGGTCTTACCGATCCGCGGGCGAGCAATGCGAGCTTCCCGCTGGTGGACATCCTGTTTATGGCACTGGCGGCGGTGATGAGTGGGGCGGAAACGGCCTCGGAAATGGAGCAGTGGGCCAGCGGCAAAGCGCTGTTGCTGGGTACGATGCTGGACCTCGATCATGGCACGCCGAGCCACGATACATTCAGCCGGGTTTTCCGGCTTCTCGACCCGATTGCGTTCGAACGGGCGTTTCGCCGCTTCATGGCAAGTTTTGCCAAAGCGAACGGATCGGTTCAGGGCGGCACCATTGCCATCGATGGCAAAGCCTTGCGGGGAGCCTACGAGCGCGGACGCGCGGCGACGCCGCTGCATTTGGTCAATGCCTTTGCAGTAGAAGCACGCCTTGTGTTGGCGATGCGCCGGGCTCCTGGCCGCAACGAAGCCGCCGCGGCACTCGATATGCTGCAAATGCTGAGCCTGCGGAACTGCGTCGTGACGGCCGATGCGCTGCATTGCCACAAGCGCTTTGCCGAAACGGTGATCGCGCGCGAGGGCGAGTACGTGCTGGCGCTCAAGCGCAATCAGAGCAAGCTCTTCAGAATGGTGGAAAGCCGCTTCTCCCGAACGGGAAATCGGGCCAGCTTCGAAAGGCTCGAACCATCCACGCACGATCGGCGGGAAAAGCGCAGGGCCACCGTTATGAAGGACACAAGCCTGGCCGAGCTCTTTCCGGGCGTCGTGGCTCTGGGTCGTGTCACCACCCTTCGCCGGGTCCGCGGTCAGAAGGCCGACAAGCCGCTCGTGCGCTACTATCTGATGTCCTGCGTCATGTCGGCCAGCAAATTGCTGCACACGGTGCGCGCTCACTGGGGTATCGAAAACAGGCTGCACTGGGTGCTCGACGCCGACTTCGGCGAAGACGCCAATCGCACCCGCAAGGACAACGGATCCGAGAACCTCGCCGTGCTGAGACGACTTGCTCTCAACATCGCCCGCTACCATCCCGCAACCATGTCCATGCGCCTCAAACTCAAGCGCGCCGGCTGGGACGACAACTTCCTCCTCTCCCTCATCAGCCATATGCGATAGCCCTGCCACCAGGGGGAGGCAATTTGACCTGAGCGAACTTCTCTATGCTCTACGCGCCGAGTTTGTCGGCCAGGTCTTCCATGCTGCGCGCGGCAAAATCGACCGGCACGCGCGGACCATTTTCGCTGACGCCGGGATGTTCCTGCGGCCGGGCGACATGGGCCGTGTGCAGGCCATTGGATGCCGCCGAGCGCAGGTCATCGCTGTGCGCCGCCACCATCATCACCTGATCCGGCCTGAGATTCAGCGCTTCGGCCGTGGCGAGGTACACCTGCGGCTTGGGCTTGAAATCGCGCGCAATCTCGGAGCCGAGGATCGCGTCCCAGGGCAGAGCATTGCGCCTTCCGATATCGGCCATCAGCGCGATATTTCCGTTTGAACAGGGTGCAAGGATATATTTCCGGTGCAGCCGCGCAAAACCCCGCGGCACATCGGGCCAGGCGTCGAGCCGGTGCCATGCGAGCGTCAGCTCATCGGCGGTTTTGTCGTCCAGCTTCTGCAGGCCGAATTTCGGCCTGATCTGATCCAGCATGCGCCGGTGGAGAATGTCGAGCTTTACGAATGGCTGCCGCCCGGAGCGCACTTCCTCCATGGTCGGCTGATAGAGCGCGCGCCAGCCATCGGAGAATGCAATCCAGTCCAGATTATAACCAAGCGGCTTCAGGATTAGCTCTGACTCGCGGGCGACGCCATTGCGCCAGTCGACGCAGGTCCCAAATACGTCGAACACCAGTGCTTTGACATTGTCCGCAATCGCCGGCTGCGATCGCGCGGTTTTCACCGATGCAATCAAACCGGCCGCTCCCATCAGTGCGCTTCGCCGTGTGGCATCCATGGCACCCCTCCCGCCTCTCGCATTCGCCCGCGGAAGCAACCAGTATAGCACGCTCACGCAAACGACGGCGTGTATGCTGTGGCCCTTGTTTATGGATCAGCAGATCGCGCCGGCACAGCGTAAAGCTGGCGCTTTGGACATCCACAACCGGTTTGCACGCGCCGCCGCTCTGCGCGATGATGGGCAGCCGCCTGACGGCGTCATGGGAGGAAACAGATGAAATATAATCTCGCGCTGACTACGGTTTTGGTCAGTTTGTTCGGCGCCGCCAGTTTTGTGGCCGCGGCGGAAATGGGCGGCCGCAACGGAATTCCCTGGCGTGGCGCCGGGCCCCAGCCCTGTTTTGGCGCCGACGACGGAGTCGTCCAGTGCCCGCAA
>DATARE010000216.1:0-4761 GCA_036264295.1 Micropepsaceae bacterium
CATTTCGAGACCATTCGCGCTATCTTCACAAAAGCGCCCATGGGCAAGGCGGGGACTTTGACAGAGCACTATCTCTCGCGCCTACCACAATTTTTCCTCACCCCCGGGGGGGCGTGCCCTTATTTGCCCGGCAAGGTGGAGCGCAAAGTGTTCGCCCGGCTGATGGGACCCCATGCCGCTCCGCTTAATGATGCACTGACGCATTCGGGCTTTCGCCGCAGCCAAATGATTGCCTATCGGCCCGCCTGCGACGGCTGTGCAGCCTGCGTGTCGGTGCGCGTGGTCACAGCCGAATTCACTGCCAACCGCACGATGCGGCGCATGGAGCGGCTCAATTCCGACCTGATACGCACCGTCGTGCCGCCGGAAGCGACACGGGAGCAATTCGCCCTGCTGCAGGCTTACCTGGCGAGCCGTCATGCGGGCGGAGGCATGTCGGATATGGGCCTGTTCGATTATGTCGCGATGGTGGAAGAGACGCCGGTCGAAACCATGCTGATCGAATATCGAATCCGTCAGCGCGACGGCAGCGCGGGTGCGCTTGTGGCCTGCGCGCTGACCGATGTGCTGCAGGACGGCTTGTCGATGGTCTATAGCTTCTTCGATCCCAGCTTGGCGTTCCGTAGTCTCGGCACCTACATGATTTTGGATCATGTGCGCACCGGCGTGGCCAAACATCTGCCTTATGTCTATCTCGGCTATTGGGTGCGCGGCAGCCGCAAGATGGACTACAAGGCGCGATTCCAGCCGCTGGAATCCTTGAGCCCATCAGGCTGGAAGCGCCTTCCGCCCGAAGCGGGATAATTCTTTTACTCCGCGCCGCCGAAGCGCAATTCCCACGCCGCGATCTGTTCGTCGGTGATTTTGGCGAACAGCACCTCCGGCGGATGGATCGGTTGGCCAGGAGTCAAACCGTCCAGAAACTCCGCCATCGGTTCATCGGGCCACGGAATGAGATCGGGCGCCGCCATCACCGCCTGATGAATCTTGCGGGCGGATTCTGGAATCAATGGCCACGACAAATGGCCAAACAGATGCACGAGGTTCAGCCCCATGCGCACACTGGCAGCCGCCCGTTCCCGGTCGGTCTTGATCGCCGTCCAGGGCGCCGCCTTGGTGAGATATTCATTGCCCAGCACCCAGATCGCGCGCAGCTCGGCCGCCCCTTTGCGGAACTCCATCGCTTCCATGAAGTCCGCATACTGAGAAAAACGTTTTTCCAGTTCGGAGATCATCGCCGCTTCATCCGCACCATAAGCGCCGCCTTCAGGCACACGCCCATCGAAGCGCGCCGCACAAAACCGCGTCACGCGATTGACGAAATTGCCGAGCACGTCAGCGAGATCCTTGTTCACCTGGCCCGCAAAATGCTGCCAGGTGAAATTGGAATCCGATCCTTCGGGCGCGTTGGCCATCAGGTAATAGCGCCAGTAATCGGCGGGCAGTATTTCCAATGCGGTGTCCATGAACACACCGCGCTTCTGCGACGTCGAAAACTTGCCGCCATTGTAATTGATATAGTTGAAGCCCTTCAGCGCATCGACCAGCTTCCAGGGCTCCTCGCTGCCCATGATGGTGACGGGAAAGCCAACCGTATGGAACGGGATGTTGTCCTTGCCCATGAATTCGACATAGCGGACATCCTTGGCGTCATACCACCAGCTCCGCCAGGCATCGCCTTTTCCATGCACGTCCGCCCATTCCCAGGTCGCGGCGATATATTCGATGGGCGCGTCGAACCAGACGTAAAAGACTTTGCCTTTGAGCTGCCCATTGCCGATGTCATCGGGCACTGGAACGCCCCAGGCGAGATCGCGGGTGATGCCACGATCCTGCAGTCCTTCGTCCAGCCATTTGTAGGCAATGGACGTAACCAGAACCGGCCATTCATCCTTTTTGCTGTCGATCCAGGCCCGCAACCGATCCGAAAACGCCGACTGCTTCAGGAAGAGATGCGCGCTGTCGCGGACTTCGATATCGGTGGAGCCCGAAAGTGCGGAGCGCGGATTTATCAAATCCGTGGGATCGAGAACCCGTGTGCAATTCTCGCATTGGTCGCCACGGGCGCGGTCATAGCCGCAATGCGGGCAGGTACCGATCACATAACGGTCAGGCAGAAAGCGGCCATCGGCATTGGAGTAAACCTGCCGCGTGGTACGAACCTCCAGATGTCCGTTGCGCCAGAGCGCCCGCGCGAAATTGCGCGTCAGTTCGTGATTCTGCGGATTGGAGGAACGGCCGAAATGATCCCAAGACAGGCCGAAACGTTCGCCGACATCCTTCTGGATTTCGTGCTGCTCGCGGCAATAGACCTCAACCGTTTGGCCGGCCTCGAGTGCCGCAAGCTCGGCCGGGGTGCCATGCTCGTCGGTGGCGCAGATGAAAAGCGTTTCGCGCCCCCTCGCCCGCTGAAAACGCGCATAGACATCGGCAGGCAGCATGGAGCCGACCAGATTGCCCAGATGCTTGACGCCGTTGATATAGGGCAGCGCACTGGTGACGAGGACGCGAGACTGACGGGAAACTGGAGACATTCGGGGAACCGCGTTGAACAAGGATCGGTCCGGACATTAGACAACAAGCCGAGGTCTTGCATCATCCTTAACGAAGCTGCGGCGCAACGCGCAAATTTTACTTCTTGACCCGCACGATGGCCCTGTCGCGGCATTAACGCGAGTTAAGCCCCTTCTCCTGAAAATCCGCGATGCTCGCATCGACTTGATGTGTGCCCGTGCCGTAAATTTCGCTCGAAAGGTCCCCCGGAGGTCCCAATGATCGAGCGATGTTTGCGGAACAGCCTATGCGTTCTGGCGGCCGCTTCCCTATTGGGCGCGTCGGCGACCGCAGGAGCGGAAAAGTCGTCCGAATCGATTCCAAATCTCGTCGGCCCGTGGCTCAACGGGAACAATTTCAAGCTCCTTCCCGCGCCGATGGGCCCCAAGCCCATTGATAATCTGGAGGGCTACGTTCACCACGAACGCGGCGTGGACGCCAATGGCAACGACGTCAGCACCAATGCCTATATCGGTGACTATAAGAATGCGCTGTTGACGCCTTGGGGGTCGGCAATCATGAAGACATTGGCCGAGGATGCAATTCGGGGAAAGGACCCGTTTTGGCCGGCCACATTCTGCTATCCATTTGGTCCAACCGCCTTGCTGCAACCCGAACCAGTTGCGTTCCTACAGGAACCGGACAAGGTCACCATCTTTTATCAGCGCGACCATCAGGTGCGCCATGTCTATCTCAATGTGCCGCATTCGAAAGCTCCAAAGCCGTCCTGGTACGGAGAATCGGTCGGTCATTATGAGGACGATACTCTTGTCGTGGACACGATCGGCTTCAACGACAAGACTTACATCGATCGCTATGGCGTGCCATTCAGCGAAAAATTGCATCTCATCGAACGCTATCGCCCAAGCGCAGATGGAAAAACGATGCGGGTCGAAGTTACCTATGACGATCCGAAAGCATTCACTGCACAATGGAAGGCGCTGATCCAATACCGGCTGGGACGCCAAATGCCAGAGGAAGAGGCTTGTGCCGAATCGGCGGTGGATCCGGTATCGGGACAGTTGAATCCAATTCCGATCGCGCAGAAGCCGGACTTCTGATCGCGACCGAACCCGCTGCTCACCATCTTCGCCGCAGACATGCAACAGGCGGGGAATAGCCCCGCCTGTTGCTGTTCTCTTCGCGCCAAATGAGCCGCTTCGACTAAGACTCAAACGCAAAAAGGAAGTCCGCGCATCGGCTGACGCGCGGACTCTATGACTTTAGAAATTCGCGCCGTTGATCAGGACGCCTGGCAGCCACGGATTCAAGGTGCCGTTGCGGTGATGATCGACAAGCGAACCGCTGCCGGTATACCAGCGGAAGCCGACGTGCCAGACATTGGCGTGATCCTTGAACCCGAAATCATGGACCTGGTCATAGGTATAACCGCCATAGATGGACACGTTATAATCTTCAGTGAACAACCACTCGGCGCCGATGCCCCATGCGGTGATGTTCACGTCGCCGCGGTTGAGGAATTGATTTGCGCGGCCCGTTACGACATCAGCCCAGTCCACACTGCCGGTGATGGCGAGGTCAGGAATGAAATAATAGGACAGCGCGCCGCCGGCATAATTGCCGTGGCCGCCAATCTGCGAACCGCTGGTGGTGAGAAAGCCGCCTTTGACCATGCCGGTGACGTTGCCGAAATATTGTTCGCCGAACACGCCATAATTGGTGAGCGTTCCCGTGTGTGTGACGGTGTCGTAATTCACGTTCACACCGAAGCGGTTATCCATGCCGGCCCAGAACGGGCTACCGCCGAGATTCCATTGTTCAAAGCTCGCATGCGTGGCCCAATTGTGGGTGTAATTCCCGTCGAGCTGAATGTTGAAGCCCGACAAACCGTTGATCGGCCCCGCGACGCTACCGCCCAAAAGCCAGCCCTTCCACGTCGGACCACCCGAGTTGTTGGTATCGTTCGCGCTGAAGCTCGTATTCACTGTCGCATCCCAGCCAGTCAGCGGGGCCGCCGCCGCAGAACCCGCCGCAAGCGCCATCCCGAGAACACACGCCGTCCCCAAAATTGTTGTACGTTTAGACATCGCAATCTCCTTCGTTTCCATGCGAAACCGTTGTTTCTTGTTTTGGAAAAACGGCCGCGGTGGCGGCGTCGAAGCGACTCCCCCCCAGCGCTATTAACATAATTCTCCTGGGGTCTGTAGCCTGGACTGCTGCACCCGGGGGGGCGAATGCATTTCAGTG
>DATARE010000289.1:0-3083 GCA_036264295.1 Micropepsaceae bacterium
ATCTTGATGACGCGCGAGATTGCCGCCGCCGCCAAGGCGCTGAAGATCGATCTTCACGACTATCTGGTCATCGGCCGCGGCAAGCATGCAAGTTTTAAGGCGCTGGGGCTGCTCTGATCGCCATCGATTCCCCAATCCGTCTGCCACCGGACGAAACCGGTTCGGCGGCCGGAACGGTTTCGCCACTTGTCCGTTTTCACGCAATTGCGCGGAATCCTGCCCGCTTTCGCGCAGTTCGGGGTGAGCATGACGAAAGATGAGGAATTGTGCGGAGCTGACGCAGGCGAGGAGCCGGTCACACCGCAGGAAGCGCTCGATGCCCTGATCGATAGCGAGCGGCGCTTCCGCATTCTCGTTCAAGGGGTTGTCGATTATGCAATCTATATGCTCGACCCCCATGGGATCGTGACCAACTGGAATGTCGGCGCGGAGCGCATCAAGGGCTATCAAGCGAACGAGATCATCGGTCAGCATTTCAGCAAATTCTATACCGAGGAAGATCGTTTGGCCGGCGTTCCGGTGCGGGGCCTGGCAACCGCCGCCCGGGAGGGCAAGTTCGAGTCCGAAGGCTGGCGCGTGCGCAAAAACGGAGAGCGATTCTGGGCCAGTGTTGTGGTCGACGCGATCCGTGACGAAAACGGCGAGCTCCTGGGGTTCGCCAAAGTCACGCGGGACATGACCGAGCGCCGCAAGGCGCAGGAGGAGTTGAACGAGGCCCGTGAACAGCTTTTTCAAATGCAAAAGCTCGAAGCGGTCGGTCAACTTACCGGCGGTATCGCGCATGATTTCAACAATCTGCTCACGATTGTCATCGGCAATGTCGAGATGGCCCAGCGCAACCTGGAAAAGAACCAGGCCAGCTCAAGCCAGCAAATTCTGCGCCTGCTCGGCAATGCGTTGGCAGGCGCCAAACGTGCGGCCACTTTGACGCAACGCCTGCTTGCTTTTGCACGGCGTCAGCCGCTCGATCCCAAACCGCTCGACGTGAACAAATTCATTGCCGGCATGGGCGAATTCCTGAGGCGGACCTTGGGCGAGCAGATCAGCGTCGAGGCGGTTGGCTTCGGCGGTCTGTGGCCTGTCGAAGTCGATACCGTGCAGCTCGAATCTGCGATCCTCAATCTGGCTCTCAATGCCCGCGATGCCATGCCCGATGGCGGCAAGCTCACCGTCGAAGCGACAAACGTTTATTTGGATGAGCGCTACGGCCGGAAAAATCCGGACATTACCCCCGGCCAATATGTGATGATTTCCGTTACCGACACCGGAACCGGCATGTCAGCCCAAACGCTCGCCCGCGCGTTCGAGCCGTTCTTCACCACCAAAATCGTCGGCCAGGGGACAGGATTGGGCTTGAGCCAAGTCTATGGCTTCGTCAAACAATCCGGGGGCAACGTCAAAGTTTACAGCGAGCTCGGAGAAGGCACGACGATCAAAATCTATCTGCCCCGCATTTCCAGCGAAGTTGCGGATGCGCATTTCGAGGCGGAAGAGGTCGTGCCTGCCGCAGGAGAGACCATCCTTGTCGTCGAAGACGAGCCGGCCGTGCTCGACTATGTCGTCGAATTGCTCAGTCATCTGAATTACCAGGTGCTTCCAGCGGGCGACGGCGCGACGGCGCTGAAATATCTGCGGGATACAAATGTTACGATCGACCTGATGCTGAGCGATGTCGTCATGCCCGATATGCACGGGTGCGAGGTCGCGGAGCAAGCCCGGCAGATAAGACCTGACCTCAAAGTGCTGTTCATGACCGGCTATCCGCAGAATGCGATTGTGCATCAGGGGCGCCTTGAACCGGGATTTCAACTCATTCAGAAACCCCTGTCGGAAGGTCAGCTGGCGAGCCGCATCCGCGATTTGCTCGACCTGCCGGGCCGCTTCGCCTGAACGGGCTTCCGCCGGCACCATCGCAGGGCTAGAACGAAAGAAAATCGGAGGTCCCGATGCTGAAACTCGACAACAATTCGTTGCTGCGCGATGGCGCCTATATCGATGGGACGTGGGAGTCCGCCGCGTCCGGGGCGCGCTTTTCGGTCACCAATCCCGCAACCAACGAGGTCATCGCGGAGGTCGCCGATTGCGACGAACAGGATGCCAAGCGCGCCATCGATGCCGCCCAGCGCGCCTGGGGTCCCTGGCGCGCCAAGACGGCAAAGGACCGCGCCGTCCTGATGCGCCGTTGGTATGAGCTGATCATGGCGGCGCAGGAAGACTTGGCGCAGCTGATGACCGCCGAGCAGGGCAAGCCATTGGCCGAAAGCCGGGGTGAAATCGCCTATGGCGCAAGCTTCATCGAGTGGTTCGCCGAAGAGGGCAAGCGCATCTACGGCGATATGATCCCCACCAATGCGCCGGGCCGGCGTATCCTGGTGATGAAGGAGCCGGTGGGCGTGGTTGCCGCCGTGACCCCGTGGAATTTTCCCAACGCCATGATTACCCGCAAGGTAGGCCCGGCATTGGCCGCCGGTTGCCCGGTCGTCATCAAGCCCGCGCAACTGACGCCGCTCTCCGCCCTGGCGCTGGCTGAGCTTGCCACCCGCGCGGGCATTCCCAAAGGTGTGTTCAACGTGGTGCCGTCGAGCCAATCTGCGCGCGTCGGAAAAGAGCTGACGGAGAATCCGCTGGTGCGCAAATTTTCCTTTACCGGTTCGACCGAAATCGGCAAGCAGTTGATGCGCCAATGTGCCTCGACGGTGAAGAATTTTTCGCTCGAACTCGGAGGCAATGCGCCATTCATTGTCTTCGACGACGCCGATCTCGATGCCGCGGTCAAAGGCGCGATGCTGTCCAAATTCCGCAACATGGGACAGACCTGCGTCTGCGCCAACCGCTTCCTGGTTCAGGATGGCGTCTATGACGCATTCGAAGCCAAACTGGGCAAAGCCGTGGCGGCGCTCAAAGTCGGCGACGGCATGGCGCCGGGCGTCGAACAGGGACCGCTGATCAATATGGCGGCGGTGGAGAAGGTTGAGCAATTGCTCGCGGACGCCCGCCAGAAAGGCGCCCACATCGCCACAGGCGGCAAGCGCCATCGGCTCGGCGGCTCGTTCTTCGAGCCCACCATCGTGCGCGACGCGACG
>DATARE010000305.1:0-7739 GCA_036264295.1 Micropepsaceae bacterium
CCGCCATTCCATTGCATCACCACCATGCGGGAGTCATGCGCGCTTCCCTGGCCGACTCCCAGGAGAGCGTTCATGCCGAGCTTCTTCATCGCGGCTACGTCGAAAATTTCGACCTTGACGCCCAGCTTCTTCAACGCATTCGTGCGGCGCGCGAATTCATCCGGATAAAGAATATTGGCGGGTTCGTTCACCAGATCGCGCGCAAGGAACACGCCCTCGCCCACTGCGGCGAGCTCAGCCCAGATCTTCTTTGCCGCGGCAGCTTCAGGAGTTGCGACCGCGACCTTCTTCAAGGCCGGTTTCTCGTCGTCACTCACCTTGCGATAATGATCGAAGCGATAGCTGCGCAGCGTTGCACCAAAGGCGAGATGGGCTGCGAGTTCTGCGTCCTCGATTTTCGCCTTCTTGGGGCAATCGATGGCAAAGGTCAGCATATCTCCGCCCGCGGTCAAAAGACGGCCCACAATCGTGGCTGCCAAGCGTTCCGCCGCAGCGGCGTCGAACGCATCCGGTTTGCCCAGCCCGGCCAAAACGATGCGCGACGCCTTTACGCCGGCCGGCGCGACGAGATCGAGACTCTGCCCTGCCTGCCCCTTGAATCGGCTGTTGCCGAGCGCGCGTTTGATAGCGCCGCCGGCTGCTTCATTGGCCCGCACCGCCGCATCCGTGAGGATGCCGCCCTCGGCAATGCCCACCACAAGCGCGCCGGGGCCGATGGCGCCGGGCGCAACAAAAGAAATGTCCATGAACGGGAAAGCTCCAAATCAGGATAGGTACCGGAAACCAGATACCAGATACGGTGGGCGTCGCGTAATTTTTCCGATACCTCTCCTTGGTTTTCTGGTACCTGAATCGCATGCGGAAGCTCTTTTTCTACATCCTGCGCCAGATCGTCGGGCCGTTTCTGCTCTTCACGCTGCTGTTGACGCTGGTGGTGTGGATGACCCAGTCCCTCCGCCTGCTCGATCTGGTCATCAACCGCGGCCAATCGGCGGCGATCTTTGCCTATCTGACCATGCTGATGCTGCCAAGCTTGCTGGTGATCATCGCGCCGATCGCCTTCTTCGGGGCCGCGCTTTATGCCCTGAACAAGCTCAGCAATGACAGCGAGCTGGTGGTGATGTGGTCAGCCGGAGTCAGCCGCTTCCAGCTTGCCCTTCCCGTGCTCACCGCCGCCGTGCTGGTCATGGCGATTGCCTATTCTTGCGGGCTTTATTTGATGCCGCTTGGCCAGCGCACCATGAAAGACAAGGTGTTCGACATCCGCGCCGATATCGGTGCGGCGATCTTGCGCGAAGGCGCCTTCACGACGCCGAGCGATGGGTTGACCGTCTTTATCCGCGAGCTTACCCCGAGCGGGGAAATACGCGGCATCCTGGTCCACGACAATCGCGAGACCAAGCGCCCGATTACCTATCTTGCCGAATCGGGGGTGCTGGCCCAGACCCAAGAGGGCGCGCGGCTCATCATGCAGAATGGCAACATCGAACAAGGCGAAGCCGGAGGCGCGCGCCTCTCGGTGCTGAAATTCGACCGCTATGTCTTCGATCTCGACCAATATGCCGGGCCCCAGCGCGCGTCCGAACGCGACACCAGCGAACGCTACCTTCCGGAATTGCTCAATCCGCCCTTTCCGGCCGATCAACCGGTTCGGCGCGGCGTCTATCTGGCAGAGGCGCACAACCGGCTTTCGGCCCCGCTTTATTGCATCGCCTTCGCGTTGATTGCTTTGGCCGCGACCGCCAAGGGACGGATGGCGCGGGTAAGCCATGCCTTGCGGCTCTCCGGTGCCGCGCTGCTGGGCGCGGCGCTGCGGCTTGTGGGATATGGGGCGCAAGGACTGGCGGCACGCGACCCGCATCTGGCGGTGCTCCTGTATCTGTTGCCGCTTTCGGCCAGCCTGTTCGCGGCCGCCATTCTCGGCGACGTTCCCCTGATGCCGGAAAGCATCCGGCGGCTCTTCCGTACGCCAGTCGAGGAGCCCGCATGACCTGGTCGCTCACGCTGACGGGCTATCTCGCCAAGCGGTTTTTCCTCGCGGTCTTCATGGTGTTCATGGCCTTTTCGGCGCTGGCGTTATCCATCGACCTTGCCGATCTTTTCAGCCGGACCACGGAACGCGGCATCCCCCCCGAAATGGTGATCAGCATGAGTTTGCTGAAGCTTCCGGACATCGCCCAGAAGCTGATGCCGTTTGCGATCCTGCTGGGCGCGGTATTTGCGTTTTCGCGCATGTCGCGCAGCCATGAGCTGGTCGCCACACGTGCGGCGGGAATTTCGGCGTGGCAGTTTCTGACGCCGCCTCTGCTCGTGGCGGTTGCGCTCGGCGTGCTGACCATGACGCTGTTCAATCCGATGGCCTCCGCCTTCCTGACGCAATACACGCGGCTGGAGGCCCGCTACATCCACGGACAAGCTTCGCAGCTTGCCGTCTCTTCCACCGGACTGTGGCTGCGGCAGGGCGATGCTTCGCACCAGTCGGTCGTGCACGCCCTTCGGGTTGCCGATCAGGGTGTTCATCTGGAGGAAGTGATCGTGTTTCTCTATCAGGGGCTGGATCACTATGCCGGACGTATCGACGCGGCATCCGGAGAATTGCAGGCCGGTCACTGGCATCTCACCAATGCCTGGGTCAGCGGCGCCAACGGCCTGCCTCAGCATCACGACGTCTACGACCTGCCGACCGAGCTGACGCCTGCCCAGATCCAGGAAAGTTTCGCCTCGCCCGATACGATTTCGTTCTGGGAATTGCCACGCTTTATCTCCAATGCCGAAGGGGCCGGTTTCTCGGCGCTGCGCCATCGGCTTTACTGGTATTCGCTTCTGTCTCTGCCGGTTCTTTTTTGCGCCATGGTCTTCATGGCGGCGAGCTTCTCGTTGCGGCTGGCGCGGCTGGGCGGCACGCCACGGCTGGTGCTCGCCGCGCTGCTTTCGGGATTTGGCGTCTATTTTCTCGGTGACGTAACGGGGGCGTTGGGTCAATCGGGCATATTACCCACCCCGCTCGCGGCGTTGGCGCCAGCCGCCGCGGCGACGCTTCTCGGCATGACATTGCTTTTTCATGAGGAAGATGGGTGAAGTCCAAGCGGGGGAAATACGGATTTTTTCGGGAAACCCGCACTGCCGTGACGCTCAGCGTCGCTGCGGCGATGGGTTCTGCTGTCGGGTTCAGCGCGGCACAGGCGCAGACGCCTGCGCCGAACCGCATCCTGTTGCAAGGCGACGAGATCACCTACGACTCCAATACCGGCGTGGTGAGCGCCGAAGGTCATGTCGAAATTTCCGACGATCAGCGCACATTGCTGGCCGACAAAGTCACCTATGACCAGAACACCGATACGGTAACAGCCAGCGGCAATGTCAGCCTGCAGGATGCAACCGGCAACGTCGCCTATGCCGATTCCGTCGAGCTGACGCAGGATTTGCGTGAGGGCGCGCTGCAAGGTTTTGCCGCCCTGATCGGACCGACCGGCCGGCTGGCAGCTTCATCCGGTGAACGGCGCGAAGGACGCTTCACCATCGCCCACGGCGCGGTATTCACGCCCTGTACCATCTGCAAGGACGAAGGCGAACGCATGCCGCTGTGGCAAATCCGCGCCGCGCGCATCGTTCACGATCAGCTTGAAAAAGAAATCTATTTCGAAGACGCGGCGTTCGAATTCTTGGGCGTGCCAATTCTCTATCTGCCCTATTTCTCCCAGGCCGATCCGACGGTGAAATATAAGAGCGGGTTTCTGCTCCCGGATGTCGGCACCATCGGCGCCATCGGCAGCTTCATCAAGATTCCCTATTACATTTCGCTTTCGCCCTCGCGGGATCTGACGCTGGATCCGTTCATCACCACGCAAGGTGGAACGGTGCTGCAGACCGAGTATCGCGAACGCTGGGGTTCGGGCGGCATGTGGCTTCAGGGAACGCTGGGCTACGATTCGGGCGCCGCCGGCAAACCGGGCGAAAGCATCTGGATGGGCAGCCTGTTCGGTTCCGGCCGGGTGCCGCTCAACGATGACGGCTTGCGCGCCGGCTTCGATGTGCAGCTTGCGTCCAACAAGACCTATCTCAAACGCTACGAGCTTTCGAATTTCGACCGCCTCACCAGCGATCTGTTCACGGACGATGTCCAGGGGCGCAGCCGCGCCGCGATCACCGGCTATTTCTTTCAAAGCCTGCGCGCCACCGACGTCACGGCACAAATACCCGTCGCGGCGCCGCTGCTCGAATATACCTATATTCCCGAATACAAGGTTTGGGGCGGCCGCTTCCGCGCCGATACCAGCGCGCTGTATCTCACGCGCGACCAGGGCACCGACATGCTGCGCGGCTCTGCCGATGCGGATTGGCGGCTTCCTTTCACCACCAATAACGGCCAGCTGATCAGCTTCGAAACCTTCCTGCGGGGCGATGTCTATTACATCAATGACACCACGTTCGATGTTGCCGGCGCATCGAGGAACAGCGAAACCATCGGGCGCGCGCTTGGTTACGGCATGCTGGAATGGCGCTGGCCATTCGTCGGCGATATCAATATCCCGGACACGCAATTGGTGGTCGAGCCCATCGCCCAGCTCGTCGCGGCTTCGGGTGGCGGAAATCCCACCGATCTGCCGAACGAGGACAGCACTGCGTTCGAATTCGACATCACCAATCTCTTCAGTGCGAATCCGTCGCCCGGTCTCGATCTATGGACCGGCGGGCCGCGGTCCAATCTCGGGGTTCGCGTCAGCGCGCTTCTTCCGGGCGGCTCCGTGGAAGCGATGCTCGGCGAGCAATTCCGCTTCGCGACCGATTCGTCGCTTCCGGCCGGATTTCGGCTGAACGACGCCAAATCGGATATTTTGGGGCAATTCAAGATCGAGTTCCCCAACATCTCCCTGACCCATCAGTTCAATATCGATCCCGATGACGGCACGATCCGCCGCAACGAGGTGTATCTGAGGGCCCGGTTTGGCCGCTCCGTCGTCAATCTCAGCTATCTCAAACTGCCCCAAAGTGCCGCCGATCCGACGCTCGGCGAACAGGAGCAGATCAACCTGACGACAACCGTTCAGGTTTACCGAAATTGGGGCGTTTTCGGGGAGATTCGGCGCGATCTCGCGAAGAATCAGGAGTTGGAAAGCAGCGTGGGCGTGACCTATGACGATGAATGCTTCGTGGCATCCTTAGGGTTCCACCGGCGGGACACCGCAACCTTGAACCTGAAGCCTTCATCGGCAGTGATTTTTCGCCTTGGGCTGAAAACAGGCTATACGAGCCGCTAGCCAGGTCTGGCAAACGCTTGAACCTGAGGGTGAAATGCGTAGATTCGGGCTCCGAAGGGAGCTGGCTTGGGGTGCGCGCCGTGTGAAAGCTTGGCGCTGCGTGAAAAGACAGTCGGAGAGGATGCCGTGTCCTATCGCCTAAATATGATTATGCGAACGCTGTGTTTGGCGGGGGCGGCGTTCGCTCCCATGGCTGCGCTGGCCCAGGACGCCGGTATTCCATTGCAGCCCGGTCTCCTGAGCGGAGCCCCGGCAGCCGTCGATTTGGTCGATCCGGCCAGCGTCATGGGCGAACCCGCGGCCGATGTGCCAGCCGCGCCCGACATGCCGACGCCACCCGAAGCACCGGCTCCGGCGGCAGCGCCGCCGCCCGCTCCTGCAGCCCCCGTAACGCAAGCGGAGCCCGGCGCCGGCAAACCGGGCGAACGCGTGAACATCATCGCATCGCAGACCTCCACCGGCGTTGCGGCGATCGTCAACGATTTTGTCATTTCGAATTACGATCTGGATCAGCGCACCGCGCTCTTCGTCGCAACCTCGGGCGTGCGGCCGACCAGGGACAATCTTGCGCAAATTCGCGCGCAGGTGTTGCGTTCGCTGGAAGACGAAGTCCTGGAACTGCAGGAAGCCAAGAAGCACAAACTGACCGTCGCCAAGAACGAGGTCGATAAGGCACTCCAGAATATCGCCGAGGACAACAAGCTCACCGTCGATCAGATCCTCAACACCATCGGCCAGGCCGGCGTCAGCGCAACCACCTTCCGCCAACAGGTGACCGCGCAATTGACGTGGCAGAAGCTGGTTTCCGCACGCTACGGCTCGGATATCGCCATCTCGGACGCCCAAGTGGATGAAGCCATGCAGCGGCTGAAATTGGGCTCCGACAAGCCGCAATTTTTGGTCGGAGAAATTTTCGTGGCGGTCGACCGGCCGGAAGACGAAGCCAACATCCGCGCCAGCGCCGAGCAGATCGCAAATCAGATCATGCAGGGCGCGCCTTTCCAGACCGTTGCCGGCCAATTCAGCCAATCGCCTTCCGCCGCGGATGGCGGAGATATCGGTTGGGTGGTCCAAGGCCAATTGGCCGACGAACTCGATCACGCGCTGTCCGAGCTTCGGCCCGGACAAACCACGGCCCCAATCCGCGCCGAGGGCGGCTTCTATGTGCTCCAGCTCCGCGACCGGCGCGAGCCGATCGGAACCAAGGTGACGCCCACCCAGACCGCAGCACTCGATCCGGACGCGCCGGTGCCGCTCGAACGTTTGCTCATTCCGCTGCCGGCCGCGGCCGATGCCATGCTCAAGGAGCGCGCCATGGCGCTCGGGAACAATGTGAAAGGCCAGATTCGCAGCTGCGCCGATCTTCAACCCATTGCAAAACAGTTGCAGGGTTCGGTTTACACAAAGCTGGGCGACACGAATCCGAAGGATCTCGACCCGGTCCTGCGCGATGCCTTGCTCAAGACCGGCCCTGGTGAAGTGGTGCCTCCGTTCTTCGATCTCGCGGGATTGGAGCTGATCGTGCGCTGCGATATGGCGCCCCCCAAATTGGTGGCGTTTGAGCTGCCCTCGCGCGAACAGCTCCAGCAGCAGCTGTTCGTGCAGCAGATGGGCATCTACGCCAAAAGCTATCTGCGCGATCTCAGGCGGGACGCAGTTGTCGAGACGCGATGACGGAGGCCGCAAGCTTCCCATCGTCATCAGCCAAGGCGAACCGGCAGGCATAGGGCCGGAAATCGCCATCAAGGCTTGGATGGCACTTTCAGGCGCCATCGACGGACGCGCTCTGCGGCTGATCGGCAGCGCCAAAACTTTTCACAACGCAGCGGTATTCAGCGGCATCGATTCCGCGGGCCTGGCCGGCGCGATCATCGACACCGGAAAAGAGGTTCACTGCGCACCGGGCCGACCTGCCAAAGACAATGCCGCAGCAGTGACCGCCGCCATCGAGCAAGGGGTGCGTGCCTGCCAAAAGGGCGAAGCCGCGGCTCTGGTCACCGCGCCTATTCACAAGGCAGTCCTGACAGAGGCGGGTTTCGGCTTTCCCGGCCATACGGAATTTTTGGCGGCGCTGACGGGAACGGAACGCGCCGTCATGATGCTCGCCTCGTCCGAAGCCGAACCGCCTTTGCGGGTAGTGCCTTTCACCGTCCATCTGCCGCTCAAGGACGTCTTTGCACAATTGGATGCGAATGCCATTGCGGCAACCGGGCTGGTAACGATCGAAGCGTTGGCGCGGGATTTTGGTTGCGCCCGTCCGAGGCTGGCGATTGCCGGGCTGAACCCCCATGCCGGCGAAGAGGGTACGATGGGCCGCGAGGATTTGGACATCATCGCGCCCGCAGTGGCGAAGCTGCGCGCCATGGGTCACATCGTGCTGGGGCCGCTGCCGGCCGACACGCTGTTCCACGAGGATGCGCGCAAGACCTATGACGCAGCACTCTGCATGTATCACGATCAGGCGCTGATCCCGATCAAGAC
>DATARE010000364.1:0-6113 GCA_036264295.1 Micropepsaceae bacterium
CACCGTCTTCAATCCGCCATCGGCCACCATCATACCCACAACATTTGGTCCGATAATGGAGGCGAGCCGCAGCCACGCCGTTGCGGTGCCGACCGCGAGTGCGCGGCTGCGCGTCGGATACAATTCCGGGGTATACAGATAAACCGCAAGCGACATCGTGCCGACGCACATATTGCTGAGGGTGCCGAGCCACAGCACGCGCGTCGCGGTGGTGGGACCAATGTACCAGAGCGCGAGCAGCGCCAGTGCAGAACCCGCAAAGGCGCCCACGAACCAGGCCCGCCGCCCGGTGAAATCGATCAGCAGCGCGCAGGCTGCACTCGAAAACAGCGTTAGAACATTGGTAATGAGCTGATAACGCAGCGCGACATCCAGCGGCAGGTGGAACACCGTGCGGTACAAAGTCGGCATCCAGGTCGCAAGGCCGTAATTCACAAAATAGGTCGCAAACCACATCACCCATACGACGAGTGTGCGCTTGAGGTAATGCGGGCCGAACAGATCGCGCCATGATGGGCGTTTCGGCGGCACGGCAATCGCGAGTTCCGGCGGCGGCAGTTTGCGTCCCAGTGCTTTTTCGGTGCCTGCTTCCACTTCGGCCAAGGCGCGTTCGGCCTCCGCATAGCGCCCGCTCGCGGCCAGCCAGCGGGGGCTTTCCGGCAGCAGCCTTTGCAGAAACAGCACCAGCACGGCAGGAATGGCGCCGACGAAGAACATGGATTGCCAGCCAAAGCTCGGCACCAGCCATAGCCCCAGCACGGAAGCCGCCAGTATTCCGCTCGGAAACACGAGTTCGAACAGCAGCACGAAGCGGCCGCGCCCTTTGGCCTTGGCAAGTTCGCCGATATAGGTGGCGGCCACCGGCACTTCGCCGCCGAGCCCAAAACCCTGTAACGTGCGAAAGATCAGCAACGACCGATAATCCCAGGAGAGCGCGCAAGCGAAACTCAGAACGCCGAAAATCGCGATTGCGGAAATCAACGCCGGCATGCGGCCATAACGTTCCGCCAGCCAGCCGAAGAACAGCGCCCCGAACAGCTGGCCGAAGAAGCCCGCCGATATCAGAACGCCCACATCCTGCGGCGCGAGCTTCCATAAGGGCACGATCACCGGAAGGATATAGGCAATCGCCAGCGCGTCGAAGGCATCGAAAAATGTTGCGGTGCCGATGATGATGCGCATGCGCACCTGCCACGCCGACAGCGGCAGCCGCTCGATACGCGCGGCAATTTCGCCCGCGAAATCATCGCGCCTGTCGTCTTCTGCCTCCGCCAAAACCGCCGACATGAGCCCCGCGCGTGAAAAAACGGATCAGGAACGCAATTCATCCTCGTCAAACGCGAACGATGCGATACCGCAACACGAAATGCGCAAACATGGCACCGGTGTGTGCTCCGGCGGTTTCTCCGAAAGCTCAGCGGCGGAGAGTCGTCGCACCGGTGCGGTCTGGCTCGCGACGCGCGTGCGCAATATGGGGGCCAGCTTCGCGCGCATCGCATCTGTCGCGGCCACATCGATGGCCAGCGTCTCGGGATCAAGCACCACCCCGTAATAATCGCGCGCCGAACTCGGTGTAACATAGCCCTGCCGCACGTCGGCCTGCACCTCGGTCGGCGGCCGTTCCAGCGGCGAACCGAACCCGCCGCCGCCGCCGGAGCGCAAGGCATAGGCATCGCCGCGTTTCAATGGCGCAGTCAGGACTTTCGCATTCACGCGCCCCTTATCCCATTCACCGTCGCGCCGCAGCAGCACCTCATTGCCGGTGCCCTCCAGCCCGCCCATAAGGCCCCAGGGCAAACAGTGCGCACGGTCGATGCTGGCGTTCAGCGTCATATCAGTGAGCGCGCGGATAACGGTTTCGCACCCCAACCCGCCGCGATGGCGTCCCGGCCCGCCGGAATCGGGGATCAGCGCATAGCGTTCGACCAGCAGCGGATATTTCGTCTCCAATTGCTCGCGCGGCGAATTGTGCGTATCGCCGTCATTCAGACACACTGTGCCGGACACCCCATCTTCGTTGCGCTTGGCGCCCCAACCGCCGCCGAGCGGCCCCATATGGGCCAGGAAGAATTTTCCGTCTTTCGGATCGATGCCATGCAGCAGCGACACGCAAAGATCGGCATGGTGACCGGCAATGGTTTCGTCGGGAATCGCAGGCGTCAGCGCCTTGAACACGGTATCGATCACGGTCATGGGAAATGTCATCCACCAGCGCATCGGTGCAGGCCGCGTCGCCGATATCACGCGGCCCGGCGGCACGATGGCGGTGAGATTGCGGAACGAGCCGTCATTGATGGGGTAATCAGTGGGCGAGGTCAGACATTTGAACGCCACCTGGGCGCAGCCGCGGCCGGTGGTGATGCCCGAATTGTAGAAGCCGCGCACCTGCTTCGATACGTCCGTCAAATCGATGGTCATCTCGTCGCCGCTGACGGTGACGCGGATCTTGATCGGGATGGGTTGGCCGACATTGATGCCATCATCGTCCATGAAGGATTCCGCCTCATAGACGCCATCCGGAATTGCGCGTGTGCGGGCGCGGGCGGCTTTCTCCGATTGGTCCATGATGGCGGCAATGGCGCTCAGCACCTCGGCACGGCCGTAACGGTCCACCAATTCGAGGAAGCGCCGCTCGCCGGTTTTCACCGCGGTGATCTGGGCGCGCAGATCGCCCATCGCGCGTTCGGGGATGCGCACATTCATGCGGATGATATCGACGAGGTCCTGATTGATCACGCCGCGCTTGGCGTATTTGACGATCGGAACCTGCAAGCCTTCGGAGAAAATATCGGTGGTGATCCCGCCGAGCTGTCCGCCGACATCCTGCCAATGCGCCATGCAGCAGGAAAATCCGATCAGCACGCCATCGTGAAAAACCGGCAGGCTGAACGTCATATGATTGAGATGACTGCCAGTGATATAGGCATCGTTGGTGAGGAGAATGTCGCCGGGTTCGATGCCGTCGCGGCCGAAATGTTTCAGCTTGGCCTTGATGGTTTCCGCCATGCCCCGGATGAAGGTGGGAAGCCCGAGGCCGATGGACACCGTCTCGCCTTGCGCGGTGAAAAGTCCGACGGTGAAATCCAATGCTTCATAGATGATCATATTGTAGGCGGTGCGCATCAAATTGGTTTTCATCTCCTCCGTCACGGCCATGACGCCGTTGCGCACGATTTCGATGAGAACGGGAGAAATGCGGGGCGCGCTCATTCAGGCGGCCCCCACGGCGATGACGAGATTGCCGATTGCATCCACACTCAGCATATCGCCCGGCATCAGAACGGTTGTCGAGGCATGTTCTTCGATCAGTGCCGGCCCGGCAATGCGGTTGCAGGACAGAAGGCTTGCGCGGTCGAACACGGGCGTGTCGATGAATTCACCGCCGAAAAAAGCGGACCGCGCGCCACGTTTCGCCGATGGGGTCGGACCCTCGCGGCCCGCTTCGATGCGCGCGAATTTGGGTTTGCTCAGCACGCCGGTCACCGCCGTGCGCAGGCTGGCGATTTCCGCCGGCTCCGCCGGTGCCGCGGTGCCATAACGCTGCTCATGCTCGGCATCGAACAGGCGCTTGATGCCGTCGCGGTCGTGCGCCCCGAACAATTCCATCGGCACTGGAATGGTGACGAGATGTTCCTGGCCGACATAGCGCATGTCGAGCGCGCGTGCGACGCGCACTTCGGCCACATTGACGTGGGCATCATTAATGGCGCGACGGCCATCAGCTTCGAGCGCACTGAAAATGTCTTCGAAAGCCGCGAAATCCAGATCGACAAGCTTGGTGAAGCGCGTGCGCACGTAATCATAGCGCAAATCCGAAAACAGCATTCCGGTGGCAGAGAAATGCCCCGGCGCGCGGGGAATCCAAACCCGCGTGATGCCCAACTCGCGCGCGATTGCCGTGGCGTGCAGCGGCCCCGCACCACCATAGGCAACGAGCACGAAATTTCCCACATCGAGACCGCGGGCCGTGGTGA
The DNA here is from genome assembly GCA_036264295.1 of Micropepsaceae bacterium. Classification (GTDB taxonomy): domain Bacteria; phylum Pseudomonadota; class Alphaproteobacteria; order Micropepsales; family Micropepsaceae; genus CAIYRG01. Next base: position 3,975 of record DATARE010000364.1, read on the forward strand.
CGCCTTTCACAGCATAGGACATTTTGGTCACCGCGATGTCGATAACGCCCGCCGCCGCCTCCACGATGCTCATCCCAAGCGGCGCGGCCACATGCGTATACAGTGCGCGTTCGGCGTTCCCCACATCGAGCCGCATCTCGCCGCCGAGAAACCGGTCCGCCGCCAGCCGCCCCAGGATGAGATTGGCATCGGTGACGGTGGGCAGACTGCCGCCCAAGCCATAGCAGGCGGGACCGGGCACGGCACCGGCGCTCTCCGGCCCCACATGCAGCGCGCCGTTTTCGGCAACCCGAGCAATCGATCCGCCGCCGGTTCCAACTTCGAAAATGTCGATCATGGGAATCTGGATCGGCAGCGCCTTCTCATAGCCGCCGATCAAAGCCGCGCCGGTGGTCAGCACATGCGAATCGAAAATCACGCCCGCTTTGGCGGTGGTGCCGCCCATATCGAAGGCGATAGCATTGGCGATTCCCATTTCGCGACAGACGGCTTGCGTTGCGATCACGCCGGACGCGGGGCCGGATTCCAACATGCGCACGCATTGCTCGCGCGCCTGATGCATTTCGAACAGACCGCCGGTGGATTGCACCACCAGAAAAGCGCCGCCGAAACCGGCACGCGTCAAATGATCCCCGATCTTCCCCAGATAGGTTGCGACGCGCGGGCCCACATAGGCGTTTGCCGCCACGGTGGAAACGCGTTCGAACTCGCGATATTCCTGGCTGAGTTCATGCGAGGTGGTGACAAAGACACCCGGCAGTGCGCGCTGCAGAATGGCTTTGGCGCGCAGCTCGTGCGCAGGCTCGCGATAGCAATGCAGGAACAGCACGGCGACCGCCTCGATGCCTTCGTGCTTCAACGTTATGGCCAGGCGCTCGATTTCCGCATCGTCCAGCGGCGTGAGGATTTCGCCAGTGGCGAGCAGACGCTCTTTCACCTCATAACGATGTTCGCGCGGTACCAGAGGCCGGTGCTTGGTGAAGAACAGATTGTAGGAATCGGGCCGGTTCACGCGTCCTATTTCATAGATGTCGCGAAATCCATCGGTGATCAGCAGCGCGCATCTCGCGCCGGTGCGCTCCAGGATCGTGTTGATGGCAACGGTGGAGCCATGCAGGAAGAGGCCCGCATTTGCGAAATCTGTGCCCGCTTTGACGACGCCCGCTTCGATGCCGTCCACCAAAGCCTCAGGCGTGGACAGCGCCTTGCCCAGCAGCAATCGCCCCGTGGCTTCATCGAAAGCGGCCACATCGGTGAAGGTCCCACCGATATCGGCCGCGAGCCGCAATGTCTTTGGCTTTTTCATGGATAGCCGATTGCCTTGAACGTCGTTGAGGTATCATGGGTGCGGCACTTTTCCCAGACAATCCACGCCTGCCCGCGGATCGAACACCGCAGCCGCTTTCGCCATCCGTAACCTTGATCGACTTCGTTGATCCAAATCAAAGATTCGCAGCTAAACGATCTGTTAGCATTAATCATGGGTATGAGCGAACGTGCATTTCAGCAGACGACGTATTGTCCCGACTATGTTCCGCGGCGGCCGTCTCTGACCGAAGAAGCCGGCGTACTGCGGAAGATGGCAGCACGCTACGTACTGTTATCGGAGAAGGGCGGCGATGTGAAATTGGCGGACGCGATCTTCCGCTTTGCGTCCGAAATCGACGAACGCGCCGATTTCCTTACGCGCTGTCAAACCAATCCGCGCTTGAGTGCCTGCGCGTCCTGCGCGAAGGAGCCTTGCCTGTTGCGGCAGGTGAAATTTATCGAACCGCTGATCGCGGTGCAGCGCGCCTGATCCAGATTATTGTTTGGACATTTCTGCCTGTGCGGCGAGTTTCACCACGGCCGGCGGCGACGCATAAATATCCTTGATCAGGGTTTCAACCTCTTGTCCCGAAACCGGTCGCACTTCGAGATCGAGCTTCTTCGCCTCCGCAAGGAATTGCGGATCTGTCATCGTCTCATCGAACGCCGTTCGTAGCGCGGCAAGCCGGTCCGGCGGCACCCCGGGAGGCGCTGCAAAGGGACGGGCAATCGACTGACGCGAAGCAATCAGCTTCAACGCCGCCTTGTTTTCCGGACTTGTGGGCAAATCCATGACCAGCGGCACATTGGGCAGGTCTTCGTGCTTTTGCA
>DATARE010000370.1:0-1539 GCA_036264295.1 Micropepsaceae bacterium
TCACGGGGTTCCCGACCAGCCGCGTCTTGCGCGTCGCACACGCGAGGCGCTAAAGCCCAACGGTCGCTTCGCCATCGTCAACTGGCACCAACGTCCGCGCGAGGAAACCGTGATCCTCGGAGAACCGCGCGGTCCCAAAACCGAATTGCGACTATCGCCGGAACAAACAATTAATGCCGTCCAAACAAGCGGCATGACGCTCGTGGAGATCATCGACGTGCCACCCTATCACTACGCCGTCCTATTCGAGAAGGCGAAGTGATGATGGCTCCGATCCTGTCCAACAAAAACCCATCCTTGCCCTCGGTATTCGCGCCTTCAGCCCTCCTGCGCGAAGCGCGTCGTCAAAAGGGTCTTCCGACGACTGACGTTCCGCCGGTGTGCCTGCTCGATCCCGATGGCGACATCGTCCGCTATCTTCGCCATACGGCGCAGTCAAAACCTTTCACCGGTTGGCCCTGCTATCATTCAGAGCTTGATACCTTCGCGCTAGGCGGCTTTGAGACCGGCATCGTCGGCCGCGTCGTGGGCGCATCCTATGCGGTTCTGGTGGCCGAAGAGTTGTTTGCAAGCGGATGCCGCTTGCTGGTGAGCCTTACCTCTGCAGGACAGATCACGCCCGCCGGACCGCCGCCCTACTTTGTCATAATCGACCGCGCCCTACGTGACGAGGGGACAAGTTACCACTACATGGCTCCGTCGGAGTTTGCGGAGGCGGATCCGGTGCTGGTTTCTGCCGCCAAGGACGTGCTCAGCGATGGGGGAATGCGTGCCGTGGTCGGCCCGAGTTGGACGACGGATGCTCCCTTCCGCGAAACCGCAGAGGCAATCGAGGCGGCGCGCGCCAAAGGCGTTCTCGCCGTTGAGATGGAGGCAGCGGCCCTCTATGCGTTCGCCCGCACACGGGAAGCGCGCGTGCTGTGTCTTGCGCATGTTACCAATACCATGGGGCAGGCTGAGTACGATTTTGAAAAGGGCGACGCTGGCGGCGCACAAGATGCCTTGCGCGTCCTTGAGCGCGTGGTAGCTGCGCTCAATAAAGCCGAATAGAAGTCCTTAGCGCTGATGTTGGTGCGGCGACGTATTCGCCTACGACGCACTGTCAAGCACCTTCAGCCTCGACAATCCGACGTGATGCGAGCGAGCGTGAAATTCTTGCGCGTCGGCTAAGATGCGTGGCACAAATTTAGTTCACGCCGAAAATATTTTTGCCGAGTGTGGCTGAGGCGTTTTCTGGCATCAGCATCGCCTCCAGATGTTCAGCCAACGCGTGCGTCGACGGCCGAAAAGCTCTATTTGCCTCACCAGCGGAGAATGCGCGGGCCCAGCGTCGCACCTGCGAAGGTGCAAAGCACAATTGTTCCTCCGTACCAAAGCGCGACAAAAGGAAGGGGGTCGGCATTGTGCAGCGGCGGCCTCTAACTGGTCGAAGCTCACCGGACCAAGCAGCGTTGCGACGTACTCGTCCACACAGCGATCCTCATCGGTTGCCACGAACATTCGATGACGCACGAACTTCATGTAGTCGCCAATTAATAA
>DATARE010000414.1:0-12889 GCA_036264295.1 Micropepsaceae bacterium
CCCGCACTGCAAGAGGCGTTCGATAATGGGCGCGAAAGCGAACGATACGCCTTGCACAATATGCTTTATCGCAAAGCAATTGAAAAAGGCGACTCGATAGCCGCAATGTTTTTACTCAAATCTCGGCATGGTTATCGCGAAGGTGATCAAGGCGAGACTGGAAACCGGGTGCAAATCAATTTTCAATTGCCCGGTTCCATTTCAATGGACGAATTTAAAAATATGAAAGTTATTGAGAATGAACGCGCAGACAATCGAAACGAGCCAGTTCCAACGCAACGTATTGTTGTTGCCAGAGGAAGTTGATGTTTTTCTTGGTGGTGGCCGTGGCGGTGGAAAGTCTTATGCGCTTGCGCTGCTGGCCTTACGTCATGTGGAGCAATACGGCGCCAAGGCGAGGATTCTATATATCCGCCAGACGTACCGTGGCCTTGCGGACTTCGAACTAATCTGCCGCGAACTGTTCGGTAAAGTGTATGGGCAGGTTGCACGTTACAATTCCGCAGAGCATGTCTGGCGCTTTGGTAACAATGCATACATGGAATTGGCGCAAATCGAAAATTATGGTGACTATGCAAAAATGCAAGGCCGGTCATTTTCGTTATTGTTGGGCGATGAGGTTGGCCAGTATCCAACGTTAGATTTGCTTGATATCTTACGTTCGAATTTGCGCGGTCCTAAGGGTATGCCTATTCGTGTCGTGTTAGCTGGCAATCCTGGCGGCGTCGGGCACGCGGTTCTAGCGAAAAGATATGTTTTCAAGGGTGCGCCCTGGACACCGTTCTATGAACCAAAGAGCAAGCGGCAATGGGTCTATGCGCCTTCAACCTTTGTGGGCAATCAGTTTTTAGACCGCGATCAATACAAAGATCAGCTTGAAAGTAGCTGCCCACATGACAAAGAGTTGCTTCGTGCTTGGGTAGACGGGGACTGGACGGTAAGTCGCGGTGCATACTTCGCCAGCGTCCTAGACGAGGATAGAAATGCAATCGATCCTTGGCGTGAAATTCCAAAAAATGACTGGGGTGTGCCTTGGGAGACGTACCTTGCACACGATTTCGGAAGCTCCGCACCTTCGGTAACTTATATCGTTTGTCAGAGTCCGGGCGCAAAGGGACCGGACGGCCGATTTTATCCGCGAGACAGTTTGATATTGGTCGATGAACTCGCAACTTCCAAACCGGACCGACCGAACGAAGGCCTCGGTTGGACCGTGCCGATCCTTGCCGAAGAAATTGTTTCAATATGCAAGCGCTGGGATGTACGGCCAGAGGGCGTCGCCGACGACGCAATTTTTGCAAAAGGCGGTCACGCGTCCGGTTCAATAGCTGACGAATTTCGCCGTTGCGGCGTTGTATTTCGCGAAGCGAAGAAAGCAGACCGCATTACCGGGTGGACGACAATGCGGCGCTTATTGGCGGATGCAGGTAAACCCGATGTTCCCGGGTTATATATCTCGCGCAATTGCGAATATTGGTGGGCTACAGTGCCGTTCCTCGGTAGGGACATTAAGAGGGTCGAGGATATTGATAGTCACGGTCCAGATCACGGGGCCGACGCCGCACGATACGGTTGTTTGAGATTGCGCCACAAAATGATGCGGATGCAGCTGGCGGGAATTTGAAGTTGCAACTTCGGAAAAGGGTGTGAAACCATTCAGAATGGACGGAGAATTAAGATAAGCAAAACAAGCAATAATGTTAGGCTCTGCAACGCGAGGCCCCTGACGTGTGGATTGGTAACAGCAGTTTCACACCAACTCATTTCGAGCTTGCTTCGCTGCAAAAAACTTTTTGTAACATACCTGCTTTGCTCCAGTGATGGATTGCTCATATAAAATTCCTTTATCCCATAAAGCCTATTGCGGATCTTATTTTGAAAAAATTGAGAGAAAAAATCCCCCGTGGCAATATTTTCGATCATTTCGTCTGACCACTCGCTTGCAGGTTTATTAAACGCGAGAAGTTTAATCGCCTTGTTTCCTGATTGAACAACAGCTTTGGCCTCTTCTTTGTTTCTTTTGTCTGCCGGTAAGGGGTCGATGAGAAAATAAAATACGGCCTCCGGAACGGCGATGATAAATTTAACCAGAAACTCCCACGGGATTCCGATCAGAAGGTATATCAGAATAGTCAGAAGCGATTGCCCCGCTCTCGTGAAGCATAAGTAACGGCAATCAAATAAGAGATTATTGGAAGACCAAAGATTGCGGTTAGCCGCAGGGCATAGGCGATAGGATAAACCAAGAGCGCATAAAGCTTATGCGCTCTATAATCCAGCATCCCAAACATGCTCGTCTCCCCCCAACGGTTTCTTTCGTCCACGTAGGCATACTTGGCGGATACGAAGACCGATGACTGTTCTCTGCCCACAGATGAATTGCACGTCACCACTGAACGTGAACGCGGAGTAGAGAAATGCAGTCAGTCTCGCCAGTAATGTTAAACTTATGTCGAGTCAGCGCGCGCTTCGAATGGTAGCGGCTGCTACTGGCGTCGGCGGTTTGGACATCATCTGCTCATTTACGCGGTGGATGAGCGGCTAACCATTTGGCCGATAGCTCGGACACAAGTGCACTGGCAGCTTCTGATAGAGGAAGAAGTGCATGAGCTGCGCAATAACTATCGATCCAGGCAAAGACGCCCTCGCTGTCCGTTTGTTCTATTAGGTTTCTGGCCGCTCCGCGGTCAGTGGGCAGCAGCTGGGCGTTGACGGCAGTAATATAGCCGGACACCCACTCCTCAGCTTGGACTGATCTAACGTCGTATTTATCTTGCTTCGCCGCTCCCCTAAATTGGTTCCAGCTGCCGCAAGATACTCTGCCGGTGTTGAGAACCATGTACTGCGCGCCCTCGTCAGCCCACACTGCAGGCAACGGCGCAGCAATCAAAGTCGCGCCAAGGGCGGCGATCCGTGCCCGGTGTTTCATTGTCAGCCCCCGCCGAATGTGAGGCGAGCATATTATGAACGCGGGCGTTTGAGAAGGCGCCTCCGGTGCGGTAGTTGCGGACGCCAAAATGTGTGGCTAATTCCGACGCCTCGCAGAATGATTTCGTTCGTCAACATGAAATCGAGCCGAGAGTGTGCGCTTGGCTCCACGATTTCACATACCGAGCCATGATGCTCGATTTGCCCCGCCACGGCTCACGGCTACAGCAAATTTCGGCGCTTAGCGTCTTATAGGTGTCCGCAAAGGATTCCTGAAGCGAACTCTATTCTATCTTAAAGGCAGCGCTACTTGCGCCTATTCCGAACGTAAAAAGATGCTCTTTCGGTTCAGGGCGCATTTCCTGAATCGCTGTTAGAACAGCTGCTACGTCCTCTCTGGCGCGTTTTGCAAAAACATCGTCTCGAATCAATTGTTCCCAACGAGCCATTGGCCGTTGCATCAAATGAGTTTCTAGATAACCTAATTCTACCGTCTCAGATTTTGGTTTTAAGACGGTACTTTTTCCGTGAGCCATCTCGTTTCGAAAATCGAGTAGTTGATAGATTGTTTGGAGCGGACGGTCACCATTTCCTTGCGAGAAATTGACTTTGAGCATCTCACAGAGAAATAAGAATTTATCCCTCGTCCTCAGTCGTTCTAATCCGTCCCAAGTTTTGAAGTTCTGCTCACCCACATGGTTTAGGTATGCCTCAAATGAAAATGCCGTGAGAACAATGCTCGATAGGAACTGCCATGAGCGTCCTAACGAGTCATTTATTCCCTTTGTTAAAACCGCTTCAGAAGCGTGCCACAGCTCGCTGTACATAAACACATCACGTTCCTTGGTAACCGTGGCGACAGCGCGGGGAGGGCGAGATGGCATTGCAATTAGCGTTCCCGTTAGACGACCATTTATGATGCGCACTAATGGCGAAAAATAAAGATCAGCATTACGTTCCGGAGGCCCATTTCAAACCCTTTTCTGTTCAGCAGGAGGGGCGAGCCATTCATCTTTGTAACATTGCGAAGATGATAGCGATACCCAATGCGGCGGTTAAGGGCCAATGCTCGAAACACTATTTCTACGGAAAAGATAATATCATTGAGGAGTTCTTGCTCAACCTTGAAGGAGCTTACGCGACGATCGTTCGAAATGTGCAAAATGACGCTGCGAGTTTATCGCCAGAAGATGCTGCAGAACTTCGCAGGTTCATTTTTCTTCAATCGCTGAGGACCGAGGCATCAATTCAGCGTATCAGCGCTGCCCAAATGAGTATGAGTTCCGCAATATTTCGAGAGAGGCAAGGAGACGAACCGGTTCCTACCGACCACGATATTGTTCGATTTGCTATGCGGGCGTTTAGTGAGGCAAGCGAGGTTGTGGCAGATTTAAAGACCTGCGTTCTGATTAATCATACAAAGTGCGGTTTCATCACATCTGACGATCCAGCAATTCTTACAAATCGATTGCATATGCAGCGATTTGGCGATGCTAACTTTGGATGGTCGAATTCCGGAGCGATGCTGTTCTTGCCATTGACGCCACGCTACGCCTTTATGTGCTATGATGGTCTCGTATACACGGTTCTTGATAAAGTAAATGGAACCGTCAACGTCCATGCCGTCAACGACGTTGAGACGTTAAATGAATTTCAAGCTCTCAATTGCAGTAGAAATTTGTACTTCAGTAATTGGGGCGACCGCGCATCAGTTTTGGGACGCTATGATGCGGTTCGAACTCGTCGAATAGCGTCGCGGCATTTCATCCATGTCTGTATCCGAGACTTTGTTGGCGGGCGTGAGATATACAGACCTGCTACTGAGGAAGAGCAATCGCGAAAAGGTCATTTTCTTTTGCGGAGTGGCAATGTTTATCCCGTTCCGCCGCGATGGCCATCAATTTTAAAGTTTCGTCAAAAGCCTCAAACATTTTCGAATGGCAGCGGGGTGGGTCACGTTCGAAAGCAGGAATGGCTCACGAGCCGCACGGACCGAGGATGGTGATTTGAGGGGCTTCGCGCACGGATCGGCTTTTCGCGGAGTGGCCCTTTGCATGGAGCGCTCGTATATCGGCGTATGGCGCAAAACTGGCGGATATGGCGCGTATAAGGAATATAATGGTCCTAAGGCGTAAGGGAGGGCGCGACTAAGGAACAATCTACTTACCCTCATTATATATATTATATGATCATATATGCGTATAAATCAAAGGCTTAAGCCTTATAGGAAGCATCATACGAAGTGAAACGTTTGGGTATGACAGCTATGGGTGTCGTGCAATCCCGTCTTTCTTGGTCTTTAAAAAAAAGGGGCACTGGTGTGACACTAGACGGCAAATAGCAGGCACATGCCAGCACATGTGAGAACAATTCGATTATCGGTTTGCATTGATTTTATTATCCTAATTGATGCTCATGTATTCCGCTTGATTAGAGGAAACGGAATCATAATCCCTTGGTCGGGGGTTCAAATCCCTCCGCTGCTACCAGTATTCAAATTGTCCAGCCCGGAGACATAGCTGACAAGGGACGGACGCGATGGGTGGCCGGCATATGACGGAACCATGATCGCGCTGGGCCATTTCCTCTACGAAGATTGGAGGAGATGCGCCATGAACAACATCATTTATCTGGTTGGCTTGGTCGTCGTGGTAGGGGCGATTTTGTCGTTTGTCTTCCACTGACGCACAGATAATAGGCGCTTTCTAATCGATGGTGCCAAGCGGTGAACGGTAAACGGTCCATATGCGCTTTATATGTTGCAATTCCGGCGGCAGCTCACTGTCGAGACTGTAAGAGTTCACGAAACGCAGTCCGAAATTGGGCGCCTTTATCCAGGTCACTTTCGCTTCGTGGACAGTGGCGTTGCGCCGGTCCAGCAGAAACACGCTGGTCGGAATGATTTCGCCCTGCGCGAGGGCAATGCGTGCGCCTTTTTGGGAGATGTCGCGAATCGTGCAGTCGCGCACCCGGTTGTCGTCGCCGTAGATCACCTTGCCGCCCAACAGCGTGCGTTTGCGAGGTGAGCGGCGTCCTTCGACGACGCGAGGCGGGGGAACATCCAACATATGCGAGACCAAGATCAAAGTTCGGGACAGGCCTTTATAATGTCGGATCAGCATTAAGCTGAGGTAAAAGCTGGGTCAGGCTTGCGCGATTGCGCCCGAAAGCTCAATTTTGTTCCGCGTAGTCTCCGGCGGAAGCTTCTCACATGGACACATCGTTTCCCGTCACGCCGGCCGATATCGAACGCGCCGCCCGTGCCATTGCAGGTGCGGTGGAATACACGCCCGCGCGGTTTTCGCGCACGCTTTCGGCCATTGCCGGCACCGAGATCTTCCTGAAATTCGAGAATCTGCAGTTCACCGCCTCGTTCAAGGAGCGCGGCGCCCTGAACCGGCTGCTCGCGCTGGATGCCGAGCAACGCCGCCGCGGCGTCATCGCCATGTCCGCGGGCAACCATGCGCAAGGCGTTGCCTATCATGCGGGGCGGCTTGGCATTCCGGCCACCATCGTCATGCCGGAAGGAACGCCCTTCACCAAGGTGAAGCATACGCGCGATTTCGGCGCCCATATCGTTATCGAAGGGGCGAGCTTGTCGGAATCCTATGTGCGCGCCAAGGCCATGGCGGACGCACAGGGATACACCCTGATCCATCCCTATGACGATCCGCTGGTGATCGCGGGGCAGGGCACGACGGCGCTGGAATTCCTGACGCAAATTCCGCAGCTCGATACGCTGGTCGTGCCGATTGGCGGCGGCGGACTGATTTCGGGCATGGCCATTGCGGCGCGCAGCATGAAGCCGGACATCCGGATCTATGGCGTGGAAGCGAAACTCTATCCCGCCATGCACAACGCGCTGACCGGAGAAAACCTCGATTGTGCCGGGTTGACCATTGCCGAAGGCATCGCGGTGAAAGATCCCGGCGCGATTGCCAAACCGATCATTCGTGCGCTCGTGTCCGATATTCTGCTGGCCGGCGAGGCCGAACTGGAGGCCGCGATCGTCAAGCTGCTGGAAATCGAAAAAACCTTGGCGGAAGGTGCAGGCGCTGCCGCGCTTGCCGCGGTACTGGCAAACCCTGCGCTGTTCGCCGGGCACAAGGTGGGCATCGTGATCTCCGGCGGCAATATCGACATGCGGCTGCTGTCGAACATCATCCTGCGTGAGCTGGCGCGCGAAGGCCGCATTCAGTCGCTTGTGATCCCCATCGAAGATCGCCCGGGATTGCTCGCACGCATCGCCAGCATCATCGGTGAGGCCGGGGGAAATATCATGGAGGTTTCGCACAACCGGCTGATGACCGGCGTGTCGGCGAAATCCGCCGATCTCGGCCTGGTCGTCGAAGCGCGCGATGCCACGCATGCTGCAGAAATCAAGGCGCGGCTGAAGGAAGCCGGCTTCACCGTGCGCGGCTAACGCGGCCGTCCTCGTCTTGCGGGATGTCCCGGCGTTTCCTCGAAATCCAGGGTTAAAGCATGCATTGGTGTGCGAGCCGAACGCGGAAATTAACCCTTTCTTAAGCATGCGCTTAGAAAGCGCTCGGGAGCGCGCTAGCGTGGATGCGGGGAAATGAGGGATATCGCCATGTTGCGGCTCAATCTCGCACAATGGACGGGCGTTGCGGTCACCGCGATCGTGGTCGCGGGCACCGATATGGATATGGTTTTCGCGGTGCCGTTGGGCATGGTTGCGGGAGCGCTGGCGACGTTCTTTTCCGCCATTGCCAACAGTGCGCTGGACAAGACGGCGGTTACGCGTCGGCCGGGATAGAGTTGAGCGCCTCTTCCAATTGCTGAAAGCTCGGCTGCGCAGAACTGGGCACGCTGCCGCGGCCGATTTCCACCGACACTTGCGCCGAATTGCCATGCAGATGCGCGACCAGAATGTCGCGGATCACGTGATAGAACTGCGCATCCTCATCCACGATGCCTTTCAGCCGGGTCGCGATCGGCGCCACCAGACCATAAGCCAGGAACACCCCCATGAACGTACCGACAAGCGCGCCGCCGATCATGCCGCCCAGAACCTCTGGCGGCTCGGTGATCGAGCCCATGGTCTTGATGACGCCCAACACGGCGGCGACGATGCCGAGCGCCGGCAGGCCGTCAGCCATGGTCTGCAACGCGGTGGAGGACACCAGGCCTTCGTGATGATGCTTGTCGAGCTGCTTCTCCATTGCGGCCTCGACCTGATGAGGGTCTTCCAGGCTCATGGTCATCATCCGCAGCGTGTCGCAGATGAAATCGAGTGCGAAATGATCGTGCTCGATCTTGGGATAGCGCTTGAAGATCGATGATTCCTTCGGCTTCTCGATATGGGCTTCCAGCGCGATCATGCCCTTCATCTTCATGGTCTTGGTGAGGAGGAACAGCAGGCACAGAAGATCGCGATAATCGGACTGTTTCCATTTCGGGCCTTTGAAGGCCTTGGCGATTTCGCCGACCGTCTTTTTCACGTCGCCGATGGAATTGCCGAGCAGAAGGGCCGCCACTGCAGCACCGCCAATGGTCACCATTTCGTGCGGCAGGGATTCGATGATGACTTCGAAGTGACCGCCCGACCAAACATAGCCGCCGAACACCATGGCAAACAGCATTACGATGCCGATGATCTGAAACATGCCCTGGGTCCCGTCCTCGCCTCACGCCACATTGCAGCGCACGCAACGAAAAGGCGGCGCGCGAGGTTCACTATTAATCGAACAGCTTAATGGGCGATGAAATGCGCAGCGTTTGCGGGGCGGGTGCGCTTAACGTCCCCGCAACAGGCTTAACAAAAGGAAAACGCGCAACCGCAAAAGCGAATTAAACCGGCGTCGATTCCTGGCCGTCGAGGGAAACGGTCTCGCGCCCCTTGTCGGCATCTTCTTTGCGCCGCCACGGGCCCACATAATCGGGATTGTTGTGCCGGCGCCGCGAAGGCCCGCAATAAGTCGGGGTGCGCACAAAGGGCCGCGGACGCAGAATAATTTCTTCAATGCGATGAAACAGGCCGACCGGCGTTACCGGCTTGCACAGAATCTCGGTTACGCCGGCATCGCGCGCCGCTTCCACCCGCCGCCTTTCGGTGTAGCCGGTCACCATGATGATCGGCAGCACGCATTCGGACTTGTCCGGAAGCGCACGCACCGCACGGATGAATTCAATTCCGTCCATCGGCACCATGGCCAGGTCGGTCAGGACGAAATCGGGCATCTTGTGCTTGATGAAGCGCAACGCCTCGCCGCCCTCTTTGCATTCGTGGATCTCGCGAACCCCGAAGGCTTTGAGCATGGTCCGAAGCAGAATGCGCATATGCTCATTGTCCTCGACAACGAGCGCAGTCAACGGTCCCAGGCCGGAAGGATTGATTCTGACTTTCATCCGCCTACAACACTTAAATCCGAAAGCGTGCAAATCGCCACGCTATATGTTCCTTGTACGATCCTTTTGGTTATCAAACGGTGAAGGCATAGCCAAGTATTGTCTCATTCTCACCAGCCTAATCCTTAAGCCCTTCCAAGGCGATGGTACAGCGCCCGCCGACACGCTATAGGGCGCGTATGTGGCTGATCCGACCCGAAAACGCCGAGGACGAGGCAAGCGTTGCACGCTTGGTCGACCAGGGCTTTGGGCCCGGCCGTTTCGCCAAAACCGCGTATCGGCTGCGGGAAGGCGTTTCGCCGGACTCGCGGCTGTCCTTTGTGGCGCAAGATCCTGAAACCGGCGCTCTTTTGGGGTCCGTGCGGTTTTGGCCGGTCCGCATCGGAGGCGCGCTCTCTTTGCTGTTGGGCCCGCTGGCCGTGGAGCCGCAATTGCGGGGCCGGGGTATCGGGATCGGCCTGATGCAGCATGGCATCGCGGAGGCGAAAAAATTGGGCTATGAGGCCGTCATCCTGGTCGGCGATGAGCCCTATTATGCGAGGGTCGGGTTCGCCCGGCTGCCGCCCGGCCGCATCCGCTTTCCCGGACCCGTCGACGCCAACCGGGTGCTGGGCCTGGCGCTGCAACCCAATGCGCTGGTGTCGTTGTCAGGCGATATCGCACGCGCGCGCATCGATGACGCCGTGTCGGCACAATCGGCCAAACTGGGTTAGCGTTTCCTACTTAAATTTGAAAGGCTGAATGGCCGGGCCACAACCTTGGATGTTGGGTGGCGTACCGCCGGCTTCCTCGTTCATCCGGGTCAAATTGAAAAGCAGGGATTCGACGAAGCGCGAGCCATTGGGCGAGGCATAATCGCCATTGGCCGGCAGGATGACGACGGACTGTTCATAGAGCTTGCCATCGCGGAAATAAAACGTCGTCAGATTGCGCCCGCCATTGTTCGGCAAATCCATGGTGATGCGCCGGCCGTAGGTGGCGCCACGAACCACGGGCTCGATGCGGGACGTGTCGTTGCCCACGATTTTGCCGTTGCGCAAGCCGTGATCGTCGGCTTCCGTGTGCTGGAACATGGCCTCTTCCAGGATACTGGCGCCATCGGCCGCGCGGTCGGAATAATCGGCCACCATGACCCGGTAGATGATGTTGTCCACGGTTGTTGTGTAGGTGTGCGCCGACAGAGCCAAGCCGTGCCGCGGCATGGAAAATCTGCCATTTTCCATTTTGGGAACGTCGGGAAATTGCGACGCGAAATTGTCGGAAGGGCAGGCATAATATTGCCATGCCGCCTCGGCGGGTACGGCCGAAATCAACAATGCTGCAACCGCTAAGGCCAGACCACGCATCGTTTCCTCCCGAGATATCGCGCGAGCCGCAAGACAGTGATATTATATCGGCAATAGGTTTGGGAACATAGATTTAAGCCTGGGGAGCAATCATGAAGCTTGCAGCTTTCGCAGTTGTTGCCGTTGGATTTGCCGTGACGGTCGCTCCTGCTCTCGCGCACCATTCCTTTGCCATGTTCGATCCCGATAAGCTGATCACCAAAGCGGGGACGGTGAAGGAATTCCAATGGACCAACCCGCATGTGTGGCTTCTGGTCACCGCGCCCGACGACAGCGGCAAACAGGTGGAGTGGTCGTTCGAGATGCAGGCGATTGCCCAGGCGATGTCGGGCGGCTGGAACAAGGACATCGTCAAACCGGGCGACAAAATCGCGGTCGATTTTCATCCGTTAAAGGATGGTTCGCGTGGCGGCGAGCTGGTTTCGGCGGTGCTTTCGAACGGCAAGCGCCTGGGTGCGCAGGCGGCGCGGCTGCCCGTGCCCAAAGCGCCCTAGAGAAGGATGCATTGAGCGAGTTCTCATCGGGAGGAGCATTCAATGAGGATCGCAACTCTTGTTCTGGCCGGTGTAGGTGTTGGGTTGGCAGTGCCGGCTGTGGCGCATCATTCCTTTGCGATGTTCGACCGCGAGAAGGTTGTGACCATGTCCGGCACCGTGAAGGAATATGAATGGACCAATCCGCATGTCTGGATTCATGTGACGGCGCCCGATGACAAGGGCACACCGCGCGAATGGGGCTTCGAAATGCAGGCCATCGCGCAGGATTACGCCGCGGGCTGGCGTGCCGATTCGGTGAAGCCGGGCGACAAGATCTCCATCGAATATCATCCCCTGAAGGATGGCGCACGGGGCGGCCAATTGATGAGCGCGACGCTTGCCAATGGCCAGCATCTGGGACCGCCGGCAGCCGCCCGCCTGGTTTATCCGCAGGCGGCCGAAGCAGCACGCCGAGGCCAATAGGAAATAGGAAGAGAGCGAAAACGTGCGGATCATCTCTGTCAAAATTGCCGGACTCACGGGTTTGGCGCTGTGCGTGGCGGCGCCGGCATTGGCGCATCATTCCTTCGCCATGTTCGAACGCAACAAACTCGCCAATGTGTCCGGCGTGGTGAAGGAATATGAATGGACCAATCCGCACGCCTGGATTCACATCATGGCACCGGACGCCCAGGGAAAGACTGTGGAATGGTCGTTCGAGATGCAGTCCCTTGCCCAGGACAGCCGCGCCGGCTGGCGGGCCGATTCCGTCAAGCCCGGCGACAAGGTCACCATTGAATTTCATCCGCTGAAGGATGGTTCGCGCGGCGGACAATTGACCGCCGCCGTGCTTGCCGATGGCAAGCGGCTGGGTCCGCCACCGCCCGACGGTTTTTTAAGCGTCACCCCCGGCGACGGCGGGATTTAGGGCTGAGAGATCGGCCTCGCGCAACGCTGGGGCCGCCAGCACTAATGCAGCAGAAGCACCGGCAGATCGCAGGCGTGAAGCACCTGGCGCGTGAAGCCGCCGAAGACGAGTTCGCGAAAACGGCTGTGGCTGTAGGCGCCCGCCACCAGAAGGTCTGCGCCAAATCCGCGGGCAGCCCGAATCAATGTCTCCGATACGGGCAGGGCTGAAACGGAAATATCCTGCGCCTCAGGTGAGAAGCCATGATGGGACAATTGCTCGGCGAGCCGCGCGGCAGAACCGAATTCCTGCGGCGCCACCGAATCGGGTTCGCTCGCGCTGATCACGGCAACGCGCTTGGCGCGTGACAGCAAGGGCATCGCCGCAGTGACGGCGCGGGCAGCTTCGGCGGTTTCCTTCCAGGCGACAGCGATATGCAAACCGACGGTTTCCACCGGCTGCTCGGGGACAAGCAGCAAGGGGCGGCCGCATTTCACGAGAATGCTGGCGATGTGGTCCGCGGCGAGTTCGCCATTCTTGGGCGCGCGGCCGATGACGACCAGATCCGCATAACGGGCCGCGGCGATGGTGGCATCCACGGGATCGTCCTCGACATCCTGCCACGATGGCATGAGCGCTTGACCTTGCGACATGCCGGCGCCCGAGGAAACGCGCTCGGCGAATGCGTCGAAGGTTTGGCGCGCCGCGGCCTCACGCTTTTTCGAGTCTCTCTGAATGGCATGAATAAGCTCCACGCTGCCAAGGGACGTGCCGAACTGCGAGGATGCCGCTTGCGCGACAATGCGCATGGGATCGGGGCACACGTGCAGACCCAGAATATTGGCGCCGGATGTTGCCCCGAT
>DATARE010000418.1:0-10460 GCA_036264295.1 Micropepsaceae bacterium
TACGAGTTCGTCCGGCCCGAGGCGCTCGATGATGCGCAGCCGGACCGGCGCTGGATCGCCAACGCCGAGACCGGGGTCGAGTACGCGCTCGTGGTCACGAGCAATGCCGGCCTCTGGTCCTACGTGGTCGGCGACACGGTGACGCTGGTGGACCGGAATCCGCCGCGCCTGCTGGTCACCGGCCGCACCTCCTATTACCTTTCGCCGTTCGGCGAACATTTGACGGGCGACGAAATCGAGGATGCGGTGAGCACCGCTGCGAAAACCATCGGCGCAACCATTGCGGATTTTTCCGTGGGCGCTGTGTTCCCCGATGGCGAACACAGCCGTGGTGGGCACCTCTATATCGTCGAATTCAATGCGGCCCCGAATACCGAAGCCAGTGCCCATTTCCTCGACACGATTGACACCATTTTATGCCGGCGCAACGACGATTATCGCGCCCATCGCTCGGGCGGATTCGGTCTTGACCCGCCGCGCCTTCTCAGCGTCAAGCGCGGCACGTTCGGGGGCTGGATGAAATCGCGTGGCCAACTCGGCGGTCAGCACAAGGTGCCGCGCGTGATTGCGAACGCGGAGCTGTTCCAATCCTTACGCGATTTCGCGGAAAAGAACATTTGAGATTCAATGATAGCCGGCGTCCGCCCGGACCTTGCCGCGGAACACCCAATAGGACCAGCCCGTATAGAAGAGAATAATGGGCAGCAGGATCAGCGTCCCGATCAACAAAAACGACTGCGTGGATGCCGAGGAAGCCGCGTCCGAAAGTGTGTAACGGGGCGGCACCACCATGGGCCACAGGCTGATCGCCAAGCCGAGAAACGACATGAGGAACAGCCCGATGGAACAAGCAAAAGGCGTCAGCTCGCGCCCGTTGCGCAACGCCCGCCATTCGATCCAGGCCAGCGCCACGACGATCACAGGCACGGGAGAAAACAGCACAATGTTCGGCCAGGAAAACCAGCGGGCGCGGATCGCCTCATAAGCGAGCGGTGTCCACAGGCTCACCACGGCAATGGCCACCACCACGGCAATAAGACAGATGCGCGCGGCACGCCGCGCCCAATCCTGCAACGCGCCTTCGGTCTTGATGATCAGCCAACCCGCGCCGAGCAGCGCATATCCGAACATCAGCGCTACGCCAATCGTCAGCGAAAACGGCGTCAGCCAATCGAACGGGCCGCCCGCGAAAGCGCGCCCCTCCACCTTATAGCCTTGGATGAAGCTTCCCAGCACGAGCCCCTGCGCGAAAGTCGCGACCGCCGAACCGATACAAAACGCGCGATCCCAAAACCGGCGGAGCCACGGCTCGTGGAAGCGGAATTCAAACGCAACGCCGCGGAACACAAGCGCCAACAACATGATCAACAGCGGGATATAAACAGCAGGAATGATGATCGCGAAGGCGAGCGGGAATGCGGCCAGAAGACCGATACCGCCGAGGACCAGCCATGTCTCATTGCCATCCCAGGTCGGGGAAATGGAATTCATCATCACCGGCCGGTGCTCCGCCGGCGCCACGCCGAAGAGAATGCCGACGCCCAAATCGAAACCATCGAGCAGCACATAAAACGCAACGGCAATCGCCAGGATAAAAGTCCAGGTCCATACCAACAGGGTCATCGCGGCGCTCCACCACTGATGCCGCCATGCGCGGAAGGATCAAAGGGCGTTGCCGGACGCCCGGCTTCGATGCGGTCGTGGGAATGAACATCTTCCACGCCGCCTCGCACCTGCATCGCCATAAACGCGATTCCCGCCGGAAACATGATCAGATAGACAATCATGTAGAAGGCAAGCGAGAGTGCAACCTCAGCCGGACTCAGAGACGGCGTAACGGAATCCGCGGTGCGCATGAGGCCATAGACCGTCCAGGGCTGCCGCCCGACTTCGGTCGTCACCCAGCCGGCGATGACGGCGATAAATCCGCTGGGCGCCATCCATTGGCACCATCGCAAGAACCAGCCGGTGCGAAAGATCCTCCCGCCGCGCTGCAGCAGCACCTGACCCACAATGACGGACGCCAGCATCAGGACGCCAATTCCGACCATGATACGGAAGGCGAAGAATGGCAGCGCCACAGGAGGCCGCTGATCCGGCGGCCATTCCTTCAAGCCTCTGATTTTCCCGTCCCAGCTATGTGTGACGATCAGGCTGCCGATACGAGGAATGTCGATGGCCGCGTGCATGCGGGCATTGCGGTCGTCGGGAATACCGAACAATGTCAGGGGAGCCGGCTGTGCCGTGTCGTAGCGCCCTTCGATGCTGGCCAGCTTGGCCGGCTGGTATGCAAGAGTGTTCTCTCCGTGCGCATCGCCCAGAACCATTTGCAGCGGCACCAGCAGCATCAGCAAATACAGCGCCATGCGCATCATCATTTGCGCCTCATCGAGGCTTTTGCGGCTTCGCACCAGATAGGCGCCAACGCCCATCACTACAAAGGCTGTGGTGATATAAAAAGCGGTGACATTGTGCAGAAGACGATACGGGAAAGACGGATTGAAGATGATCGCCATCCAATCGACGGGATAGAACAATCCGTTTTCGATGCGAAAACCTTGCGGAGTCTGCATCCAACTGTTGGCCGCCAAGATCCAGAACGACGACATCAGCGTGCCGCCTGCGACCATCAATGCGGCGAAGAAATGCAAACCCTTCGGCACCTTGTCCCGGCCGAACAGCAGGATACCGAGAAACGTCGCCTCCAAAAAAAACGCGGTCAGACCTTCATAGGCCAGCAGCGGCGAGAGCACATTCGCCACCGCATCGGAAAAACGGCTCCAATTCGTTCCGAACTGGAACGGCATGATGATGCCCGACACCACCCCCATGCCGAACGAGACCGCGAATATGCGAGTCCAGAAACGCGAGAGACGAAGCCAGAGTTTATCGCCGGTCAGAAGGTGAAGACCTTCCAGCACCGCGATGTAAGAAGCCAATCCCACGGTGAAAGCGGGCAGCAAAATATGCCAGGCAATCACCCAGACCCACTGCAGCCGGGAAAGCAGAAGCACATCCCACATCGCGGCTCATTGTCGTCCAGCCTGCCGCAACACACAACCGTGGACCAGCCAGAGATTCTTTATGGGCCTCAGCGCTGATCAGTCTCCGGACGCGTTGCCGCCTCTAACTCCGCGACTTGCATGTCCAGATCGCGCGCGTAGCTCTCGATGGTCTCAACGAGTTCGGGACTCATTGCCGTTGCGGCCAATTTCCGCGCGAGGGCTGCTCTGTGCCGCAGTGTGGATATCAGCTTCAGGCGATCGTCGTCGCTGCTCAATTCGTCGCGTCCCCCGCGGCAAATGAAACCCGGAGAAAAACGAAATAGCCGCGCCAACGTTCCGGACCCGAGAGCATTTAGTTGTGTACGCATGCGGCCCTACGCCGGCCAAACGGGGGCAATTCCCGGCATCTAAAGACGCTAACCCGCCGTTTCGCGCGAAGAAGTCCCGGAATTTTACCCGGGGTTAAGGTGTGGAAGGTCCTAATGCAAACGGCGGGAGGTGAGTCCATGATTGGCAGCATCAACTATCCCACCCCGATTCTCGTGAATGGTTATTCGTGCAAGAACTGCACGGATGTGGATCTGGCCAAGAAGCATATCGATCCCGATCATCCCAAGGCCGGGCCTTTTGGCATTAATGCTCAGAACGACCCGGCGTTAAAGCGTCAGCCGGGTGTGACGTTCGGAGGTTCGCTCAGCAACCTCAACGCGACGCATCAAACCCGGACGAACCTCCTTGCGCCAGGCGGAAATGTCGATCTTTTGGCGTGACGTCCACGTCAGCCGCCAATGCACAGCTAACCATCAGCCATTGGCCGCCGTCACTCGCCATACGGTGTTGCCCACATCGTCAGCGATAAGAAGCCCGCCTTTGGCGTCTATCGCCAGACCCACGGGGCGTCCGCGCGCTTTGTCGTCCCGGCTGAGGAAGCCGGTCACGACATCCTGGGCTATTCCGCTCGGCCGGCCATCGGTGAACGGCACATAAACGACCTTGTAGCCATTGAGCTGCGTGCGGTCCCAACTGCCATGTTCACCGATGAATGCACCTCCGCGATATGTCGGCGGCAGATTTGAGCCCGTGTAGAACACCATGCCCAATGGCGCGACATGGGAGCTGAGCGCGTAATCGGGCGGAATGGCCTTGCGCACCAGATCAGGCCGTTGCGGTTGCACGCGCGGGTCAACGTGCTGCCCGTAATAGCTGTAAGGCCAGCCATAAAAGGCTCCATCCTTCACGGACGTGAGATAATCGGGCACCAGATCGGGCCCCAATTCGTCGCGCTCATTCACCACCGTCCATAATGCGTGCGTCTGCGGCTCGAATTGAAGGCCGTTGGGGTTACGCAGGCCGGTGGCGAATTCGCGATGAGCACCGGTTGCGCGGTCGATCTCCCAAACAGAGGCGCGGTCCAGCTCCGCCTGTATGCCGTTTTCGGTGATGTTGCTGTTCGATCCAACGCCTGCATACAGCTTCGACCCGTCCGGACTGGCCGTCAGGCTCTTGGTCCAGTGATGGTCGATGGGGCCGCCCGGCAGATCGCAAAGCGTCACGCCGGGTGCTGTGATCGCCGTCTGCCCGGTTTGATACGGATATCGCTTCACGGCATCGGTATTGGCCACGTAAAGGTCGTTTCCAACCAACACCACGCCGAAGGGCGAGTTGAGATGGTCAAGGAAAACGGTCTGCATTTCCGGTACGCCATCCCCGTCCGCATCGCGCAGCAGGACGATGCGGTTGCCGGCCTTGGTGCTGGAATGCGCCATTTTCTCGATCCAGTTCATGACGAATTCTTTGGGCCGATTGACCGGCGGCGGCGGACCTTCGGTTTCCACCACCAGAATGTCGCCATTGGGCAAGACATAAAGCGAGCGGGGGTTCTTCAGCCCTGTGGCCAAGGCTTTGATCTGCAGCCCCGATGCGACCGCGGGCGTCGCCTTGCCCCACGGCGTGATCTTGGCGACGTGCATCGGCGGCAGGAGATATTGATGCAGTTTCGGGAGATACGGATTGGCGCCAATTTGGCGCATCGGATTGATGGGATCGGGGCCGCAGGACGCAAGCGCGAGGGCTGCGCTGGCACACAGGAAAAACCGCACGGGTGTCATCGATGTAACTCCGGCCGCACCGCCACGCCATGGCGATAAATCATCGACCAACCGTTCCAGGCGGTCACGAGCAGGATCAGCACCACCAGTCCCGAAAGGATGAGGCCTGTCGGTACTACCGAGGTATAGGCGTCGCGGCTATGTATGAAGGCATTGAAGATGGCGAGGATCAGAGCCAGTGCATTGCCCACACCGTGAATCCACGCGTGGCGCAACTGTCGAATGCGCCTATCGCCGAGGAAATCGGTGAGCCCCGCAATCACGGCGAAGACCGAAACCACCAGCCCCGCCGTCAACAGCCATGCGGACATGTTGGCCCACATCATATTGGCGGTTTTCCAGTACACGAGATCGGTAATGAAGGTACCCACGAAGCAGGTGACGGGAATTGGCACCAGCATCACGTGAATAGGGTGGCCGGCAATGGCAGCGGTCGAGCGCGGAAAATCGCTCGCACGCAATGGCGTATCCACCTGCTGTGGGGCCCATGCAGGCTCTAATGTCTGAAACTCTTGATGCGTGGATCGGTTCATGGAGAGGGCACCTCCGCTCAGGGTTTCGCCGTGGGCGGTCCTGCGCCGTTTGAGTCGGGCGGCGCGGACTTCTCGTTCGAGAGCGTGTCACCGTTCAGATTCGTGGTCGTTTGGGCGTTGGAATTGACCGCCTGCGATACGGGCGTATTCGGGTCGGCGATTTCGGTGCCCGGGCGCCAGATGAAGAAAATCGAAGCCAGGACTGCGATGGCGAATACGGCCGCAATGACGACCGTACCTTTACCGAATGTGTTCGCTGTGGATCTCTCCATGGCATCGGCTCCTGGTGATTGGAAATAGAACGCAGGTCGAGCGTCCCAGAGACCTCTCGGTTTCTGTCCAGCCGATCAAAAATGCGTCAACGTTTGATATTGACGACCAAACCCGCACGAGCAGGCGAGCTTCGGAGGTGCTTCGCTCGCGTCCTTTCAAGTTTGTAATGAGAGACATTCGGTCGTTGTTGCGGGCGCGAGATCATTGGCGTCTGCAGGGAAACAAATGGACCGTCAGGGAAATGTGCCGTGCCGGCTCTCAAGCCGGCACCGGCATCCATTTCGCGGGCAGAACGTTCCGGAGTGACCGATGCTACGAGGAAGCGGATATGAAATTCTCGCAAATGGCTTTGCTGATTGTCGTCAGTTCGGGACTGTGCGGTTCGGCAATGGCGAACTTCTTTCACAATCCCAATACCAACACGAACCTGAACGTCGGCTCCGCTCCATCACCCACGCCCGAGGATTTGCAAGCCGCGGAAGGGCGCCTTGCCTCGCGCAGCGATTTCGATTTGACGGAACTGCTTGGAAAACCGGTTTATGGAAAAGATCGCAGCTATCTCGGTTCGGTTTCCGACGTCGATCCCGACCGCAATCTGGCGGCAGTCAGAATCGCGAGCAACCAGGCTGTGGCAGTATCGGGAAGGGCCCTCATCAATGACGGGCCGCGCGTGCTCGCACCGTCTTTGACCGCCTCGGATATCGCGTCGATGCCGCGCATACCGGAAAGCGAACTCGCGCGATAGATCGGGAATCATTTGAGCTGCGGCGCGACTTGTCCATAGTTCAAAGCGGCCACCAGCGTAATTCCGCCGGCGACATTGCCCAGTAATGTCGGAAAGAAGAACCGTGCAAAGAAATCCGCGACACTCGCTTCGCCGTGGAATACCAGGAAAAGTCCGTCCACCGAGCCCGCGATCACATGCGCGAATCCGCCCAGAGAGACGACATAAGTCAGAATGATGATAATCAGCGGGCGCGAGCCTTCTGAACTTGGCAGCAGCCACACCATGAGGCCGATCAGCCATCCTGCAAACACGGCTTTCACCACAGTCGTGCCAAAACCGAACTGCAAAAGAGGCCTCGCCAGCTCAACCATGCTGCGTTCGACATCCGAACCAAAAAGATGCGTATAGGTAAGTCCCGCCGCAAAAATGCAGGCGCCGGCGAGATTCGCCAGCAGAACGATCGCCCACAACCGCAACACCCGGCCGAATGTTTCCTGGTCGCGATTGTGCAGAAGCGGCAGCACCGGCGTTAACGTGTTTTCCGTGAAAAGCTGTTGACGCCCAAGCACGACAATCAGAAAACCCACTGTGTAACCGAAATGGGAAATCAGGGCGCCTTCCGGACCCGGCGCGACGGAGGAATGCAGCAGCGCCTCTGTGGTGAAAGAGAAACCCATGGACAGCCCAGCTGCCAATCCAGACAGCAACAACGCACTCACTGTGCGTCTGAGCTCGGCTTCGCCTTCCGCACGGATCGTTTCGTGAATGAGGGCGGCGTTCGGTCGGCTGGTGGCCTCGACGGCGTCCTTCTCTTGCTTGGTAAGCTCGGGCAGCCTTTCAACAGCACTGAGTTCAGACCCTTTGCTTTCCTCATCGCGGTCCACCGCCTGCTGCGCCATGTAGGACCGCCTCCCGAGCTGTTGCTCGGGTGATAACGCACGGCGGGACTGATAATAATTGTACGATTTCGTACAATAGATTCCTTCACAATTTCCGCATGGATATGGAACTTCATCGCGGGTTTCGCGTTTTACACCCCCGAAGAGCGAAGAGCGATCCGCCGCCGAGGCGGATCATGATCCAAACCACCTCCATGACAGCCGACAGTATACCCCCCGGAGCGCAGGATACCCTCCGCTCTGAATACCTCGCCTACGCGGCCCAGGCTCAAAATTGTGCTGCCAAGGCAAAATCCGACAAGGTTAAAGCGATCTATCTCAGCATAGCCGAAGATTGGCTTCGCCGAATCGAGCGATTGGAACAGACGGTAGTCCGCGTCTCGCATTCTCAGGCGGAAATTGCCTACAGCGCGAACACCGGATGAAAATTCGGCAACTCTTGCCACTCCGCTCTTGCCCATAAACGCCTCAGCGTGACCGAGCCACGGCATCCTCGCGATACGGGCATCACGGCGCCTGTAAGGCCGCGCCTCATTTTAAGCGTATGGATTTCATTGTAATCATCCAACCACATTTCATGTGGTTTTCCGCACTTCTCTCCTTTGCCGCGCCGGCTGCTCCTTCTCAGTTTCCGGGAAAGTATTTCATGCTTCGCCAAACGCGACAGGAGCAGCAGGATGCCAAACCGGTTCGTGATTCCGCGCACCTGGTTGTCATAGAAAATGCAAATTGGCCAGACAGCGAAATCCGCTCGCGATGGCCCATGTCCCACACGCTTCGGTTTGCCATCGGCGTTTGTGCGCTGTTTTGGATCGTCGCCGGCGTCGCCACTTGGATGTATTTCCGAACGCATTAAATCGCGGCGCGGTGCAGGACAATTCCTGGCCGCAACTCCGCGCCCCGCAAATCCCTACGCTGACGATGGCAGCAATTCCCGCAATCCCCGCCCGAACCCCAGCCCGTCTCATGAGGGTTAGCGACCCCGCTTCTATACGTGATACAAACGCGCCACTGATCGAGCAGATCGAAAAGCGGGAGGTCGTGCGATGAAGTTGAACCTCGGGCCGGTTCTGTTGGCGTTCATTCCCGTTCTCATGACGGCCGGATCTCAGGCGCAAACGCCAACGGGCGGCGTGATCCAGGCTGCGCCTTCTACGGCCAATTGCGCCCCGTTCATGGCGCCGAAAAAGACGGTCAACGGCAAACCGGTCGGACAGGAAGAATGCCGGATGCTCGATTACGGGCTCGTCGATTCGCAAAGGAAATATCACCGCCTGGATATCGGCATCTCCGGCACCTTGTCGGGTTATGTCGTGAAAGACGGCGCGCGGCAGAATTATTTCACCTCGGGTCCGGATTTCACCTACACGCAATTCGGCAATGTCGACCGCCCGCGATTCCATGGAATCCTGAAATACGAAATGGAGAAGGGGACGTCCCTGACGCTGACCTATCCGGAAACGGGCTGGAACGGGAAAGTCTTCGTCATGGTGCATGGGCGCTCGGGATCGTTCTTGCGCCGGACATTACGTCCCTGGAACGAATATTACGACGGCGCCAAGCCGTTCGATGCCAACAAATATGAGCGTTCGATGCTCGCCAGGGGCTATGCGGTGGCGCGAACCCGGCGCAATGCCGATGGATTTGTGCCGGGCGATTTTTCCGCGGTTCTGGATGACGGAACCGTATGGACCGACCAGAACATCAACATGGTGCCGGAATTGCTTCTCGACGAGGTGCGCCTCGTGGGCAACATGCTGAAACAGCGTTTGGGCAAGAAGCCGTCGCGAAATTATTGGTGGGGTCACTCGGCGGGCACCTATACCGCGCTCGCGCTGAACTACATGATCCAATCCGATCCACAGCTCAACAAGGATGCGGACGGACAGGAGACGATCAGCGGATTCCTCGGCGATGATCCCGGCGGCGGATTGTTCCTGCCGATGCTGCAAAAGAACGGGCAGGACATCCTCTACCGCACACCCCAGGAGAAAGCCGGTTTCGTCAAGACATTGGTGATCTCTCACCAAGCCTATCCGCTGGTCTATTCCAACGTGGTCGTCGGGGAATTCGACGCACAGCATGCACCGGCCGGAATCTCCGACACCGCGCTTACCAATAAACGAAACATGGCGAAGCTCTTCGGCAAGAAGGGCATGGATAACGTCTTTCGTATGTATGAAGTGCGTGGTGTCAGCCACCAAGGCGACGAGGACCTGGAAACCAATCGCGAGCGCGATGTGCAGGTGGTGCATTTGTCCCGAGTCATGGACAGAGCCGTCGACCTGCTGGACGATTGGGTCGAAAAGAACGTTGAGCCGCCCAAAACCAAAGCCGATGACCCATCGGTAAGCGCCAGCGCCGCGATCAACCTGCCGGAGACGGCGTGCCCGCTGGGCCAGTACTTCCCCTTCCCTCCGCTGCGCGGCAACAATTCCGGCAGCGCCGGCGTAACCAGCTTCGCGCCCTTCGATGGTGCGAGCCTGGAACCCCTCGATGGCCAGCTCATGTATGTCGACATGAATCGCGATGGCCGCCGCGATCAGCGGGAAAACGTCGCAACTGCGTGGCGCCGGCTTGGTTTGCTGGGACAAAACGAGGCGATGACCCGGGACAAATATGTCGCCTGCGTCCGGACTGCCGCGGAGAAGTTGCGCCAGGAAAATTTTCTCACCGAGGCCTCCGTGCGCGCCTATGTCGAGGAGGCCGGCAAAGTCGAATTGCCGGTATTGACCAGATAGCCCAACAATTGGGCATCCGCGCAATCTGAAAAAATGGATGAGCCGGGGCTTTTAAGTGCAAACCAGGGCGGCACAGGCTTCAGAAGTCGCACGAGCAGTGATATCGTGCCCGCGCCTAAGAGGGAGCCAGCTATGGAACAGGGCACGGAACGTCAAAAGATTCCCGCGGAAGCG
>DATARE010000431.1:0-7033 GCA_036264295.1 Micropepsaceae bacterium
ACGGGACAATCGTCCCGTGCCTTCCACAAGGCCCTGAGCCTCCACCAGACGCCGAAAATTCTGCTTATGGAGGCGAATGCCGGAAAGGGCCTCCACAGTGCGCTGAAGCTCGAGAAGGGTGAATTCCGGGGGCATCAACTCGAACACCACGGGGCGGTACTTCATCTTCCCCCGCAACCGTCCCATGGCGGTGGCAAGAATGCGGCGATGATCGAATTCCATGGCGGCGCCCAAGGGAGGCACCGGGCCACCGGCCGGTTCGGCCTGACGATCGCGTTGGGCTTCCCTGACGAGGCCGGCCTCGTACAGCAGCTCGTAGCGTTCGAGCACCTTTTCTTCGTCCCACCCGCCACCGTCTTTGCCGAAGCAAAGCTGCACGCGGTCTTGCCGCGCATTCCGCAATTCCGGGTTTGAGGCGGCGGCCACGAACTGTGCCAGCCTCGGCGTGATCAACGATTCAAGGATCGGCGGCTTTCGCTCACGCCAATCTTCCCAAGGGAAATAACCGTACCAATCGCGCCAGAGTGTTTCGGGTCCGCGATCCATTTGCGGCCGTGTCAGAGCGAGATAGCCGACGGAAAGCACCCGCGGTCCTTCGCCGGCCCGGATCAAATGCCGTCCTCGGTCGCCGAACGTATAGAGCTGTTCCACGTAGCCAAGGCGCAAGCGCGTTTGTTCTTCGACCCAATTGCGCAGGCCCGACTCTAGGGTGCGATGCGACAGCGGGTCGAAGGTTCCGAAGGGCAGGGCATCGGCACCTTCGCTACGATGAACCACCAATACGCGCGGGCGCTCCTCGGTCACGGACACAATGGCAGCCGACAGGCCGATCAGCACCGCGTGCGGCTCTCCTGCTGCACTGGCGTTATCGTTGATGGCTTCGTTAGGCTTGCGTGCGGCCGCCATCACAACGCATCCAGGGCAAGAGGCAGCTCGACGACCTCTCCTTGCCAACTGGGCCGGGGCGCCCCCATCGCCTCCACCGCCGTGACCATCCGGCCCTGGCGCGCGAGCAGTTGGTCGGCGTGGCGAATCATCAGGGAGTTCGGTTGCGCATGAGGGGCATGGAAACGAAGCGCCTGTGCAATGCGCTCCTCATGACCGGGGCCGTGCAAATCGCACAACAGAATATAGGCCGCGGCCGTGGAGCGGCTGATCCCGGCCCAGCAATGGACCAGGAACGGCGCGCTGCGATCCCAATCCCTGGCGAAGGCAAGCATATCCGCAATGTGTACGGTTGCGGGCGTGACGCTGCCTTCCGCCGGCTCGACGATATCGTGAATTTCCAGGCGCAAATGGCGGTCCGGCCGGATGGCTTTGGGGGTATCCACATAGGGCTCGACCATCAGCGTTATGAGATGTGACGGACGATGCCGGCGCACCGTCTCTTCAAGGGCGGAATAGGGGGAGATCAGGATGCTTGTCATGGCTTCAGTCTAGCAGCAAAAGCCCGGCATTAGGGGGCCTTGCCGAGGCAGATCAAATGAGTCTTTGGAAGCGTTGGAGATATAGCGCTTGAGCTTGGGTGGCGGGCAGCGGAACCAGCCGGGGTGGCGCGATTCCCGAAGGCGCACCGAAGAATTTCCGCGCTTCCGTGACGGTAAAGCCGGCCAGTTGGACCGCCTCGAAATAGGCGGACATGCGGTCGGCGCGCTTTATCAGGGCCGTTTCCTCGGGCGTGCTTTCCGGAGGCAGGCCGAAACGAATGTGTATGGCCCGGCCGAGCCTGTTCTCGAACGCCTTGTAATCGATACCGACGGCCGTCTTGAACGGGCTGATAAGATCGCCAATCACGTACTCGGCGGCGTCGTGCAGCAGTGCCGCCAACCGCAAGGCGCGCGCCGCCTTTGGCCTCAACTCATGGACGAAGCCTTCGACCATCACGCAATGCTGGGCCACGGAGAAAGCATGGGCACCTTCTGTCTGGCCATTCCACCGCGCAACACGGGCAAGCCCATGGGCAATGTCTTCGACTTCGATATCGAGCGGAGAGGGATCGAGCAAATCGAGCCTGCGGCCGCTCAGCATCCGCTGCCAGGCGCGCGGCATGCGCCCCTTGTCACTCATGTGGGTATTTCCCGGGTTTGCCTCTCCCTCTTCATCGTCGGATAATGAGCGGCCCGCAAGCAGAGGACGCCATGCCTATCGCACAGATCCTTGCCCCGGTGACCGGCGGCGGCCGCGATGCCGCCGTCCTGACCAACGCCATAGAAGCAGCGCGCCCGTTCAACGCCCATGTCATGGCCTTTTTCGTCCGGCCCGATCTTGCGGAAGCGCTTGCTTTCTTTACCGATGGCGTCTCGGGCGTGGTGGTGGAAGAAGTCGTAAAGGCCACGAAAGATGCAGGCGATGAGGCTGCGAAGCGGGTCGAAGCCACAATCGACGCGATCAGCGCCGCTGGCGGGATCACCCGTCTGAGACAACCCGCGCGTGGATCGACCGTCACCCTGTCGTTACGGGAGGTCCAGGGCAATTTCGGCGACCAGCTTACAGCGGCCGCACGGCTCTCGGACCTCGTGGTGTTTGGCCCGATCCGCGAGAATGACCAGGCCGGGCTTGCCGAAGCTTTCGTGCAAGTTCTGGTGGAAACCGACCGGCCGGTGCTGCGAGCGACCGACGATGTACCGAAAACATTCGCCCGCCGGATCGCCATCGGATGGGACGGCAAGACCGCTGCGGCGCAGGCAGTGAGTGCCGCGATTCCCTATTTGGCAAAGGCCGACAGTGTGGAAATTTTGAGTATCCAGCGTCCCCCCTTGAAGGCGGAAGCTACCGAAGGATTGCGGGAATATCTCACGCTTCATAAGATCCAGAGCACAGAAAGACTGATCGATCCGGGGCACAAGCGAATCGGCGAGGCGTTGCTTGCCGCCGCCGCGGAAGGCAGTGCCGATCTTCTGGTGGTTGGCGGCTATGGCCGAGGCCGCCTGCGCGAAAGCCTGATCGGCGGCGTGACGCGCCATGTCATCGCCCATGCCGGACTGTCGGTTTTTATGGTCCATTAGGGCCGATTTGGGGAGTTTTGCCTAAGAAACGAGCAGAATTTCGGCTTTATTATCAACGCGCTATTTAGAACTCCGCTCTTATAAAACGCTGTGTGCAATTTGGCGGCTTCATGAGTTTTCCCGTAGCGAGCATCACCACCACGCCACGCGAACCCGCGAACTCGATTATGTGCGCGCCGTTGCTGGATGTTTTGGCCGGTATTATCGGGCGGTGGAGCTTCGTGCTCTCCATTGCGCTCGGCTTTGTGGCGGGTTTTGTGCTTTTGCCCGTTGCCGGTCCCGCATTGATCGGTGCACTGATCACTTTCGGTGCGATCCTGATTTCCGCCGTCGCCGCACGCCACGCGCTTGCTCGCAAGGCCGAAATCGAAGCTCTGCAGCAGAGATTGCAGGACGAAGCCAGCTATCATGCCTTTGTCGATGCCGCCATCGAAGGATTTTTTCGCACGACGCGCGGCGGCCATTATCTGATCGTCAATCCCGCCCTGACGCGGATTTATGGCTACGATTCGCCTGAGCAGCTGCGGTCCGAAGTCACGGACATCGGTGAATCGCTGTATGTCGATCCCAATCGGCGCACCGAGTTTGAGCGGCTGATGACGGCCGACGGCCGGGTGAAGGATTTCGTTTCGCAGATTCGCCGCCGCGACGGCACGCTGATCTGGATTTCGGAAAACGCGCGCAGCGTCACCGACGAAGACGGCCAGTTCCTGTTCTACGAGGGCACCGTCGAAGACATCACCGTGCAGCTTGAGTCCCAGGAAGCGACTCGGCGGGCGTTGATTGAAACCCAAGAAGCCGCGCGCGCCAAGGCCGCGTTTCTCGCCGCCATGAGCCATGAATTGAAGACACCGCTGAATGCGGTGATCGGCTTTTCCGACTTGATGCGGCAGGAACTTTTTGGCCCGATCAGCGAACCTCGCTACCGTGGCTATGTCGCCGACATTCACGACAATGGCCGTCGGCTGCTCTGCATGATCAATGACATTCTCGATTTGTCGCGCGTGGAAAGCCATCTCATCGCGCTGGAGGAGGAAGCGGTCTCCGTTGAGGACGCTGTGAGGACGGCATGCGGCGCGGTTCTGGAAGACAAGCAGGACGTGGCGGAAATCAAGATTGCGATTCCGTCAAACATGCCGCTGCTCAGGGTCGATCCCAAGCGCCTGCATCAAATCCTGACTCACCTTCTTTCGAACGCCGTCAAGTTCACGCCCCATAAGGGCCAAATTGACGTCGGCGCTCACATTACGCATGACGGCTCTCTTGCGGTAATCATAAGCGATACCGGAATCGGCATGGACCCTGAGCGGATCGGCCATGCGCTGGAGCCGTTCAAACAGCTCGATAGCCGCCTGTCCCGCCGTTTCGAGGGCGTCGGACTGGGGCTGCCGCTGGCGAACGCGCTGATGCGTCTGCACGAGGGCGCGCTGCGGATCGAGAGCACGCCGGGAATCGGCACCGCGGTGACCATCTCTTTTCCGCCGGCTCGCAACATTGAAATTGCCCGCGCAGCGGTTGCCTGACCATCTCGCGTCAGGGCGTCCTCTGCGCTACATCTGACTTATGAGCGTGAAGAGCCGTAAGGCTTTGGTGCTGTTCTCGGGCGGCCAGGATTCGACCACCTGCCTTGCCTGGGCTCTCAGCCAATTCGACATGGTGGAGACGGTGGGTTTCGCCTATGGCCAGCGCCATGCGGCGGAACTCGATGCGCGGCCGCGCATCCTTGGACGTCTGCGCGGGGAATTCGCAGCCTGGCGCGACCGGTTGGGTCCGGATCATTTGCTTTCGCTCGACGTGCTGTCGGAAATCGGTGGTTCGGCATTGACCGATGATGTGGCTATTTCGATGCGGGCGGATGGCCTTCCCACGACATTCGTTCCCGGGCGCAATTTGCTGTTTCTCACCGCCGCCGCCGCTCTTGGCACGAGGCGGCAGACGAACGATCTCGTCGGCGGCATGTGCGAGACCGACTATTCCGGCTATCCGGATTGCCGTGCCGAGACCATGCAAGCGATGCAGGCGGCGCTGAACCTCGGCTTCGCGCAATCCTTCGCCATCCACACGCCGCTGATGAAAATCGACAAGGGCGAAACCTGGCGTCTGGCGGAGCGGCTTGGCGGGCAGCAGCTGGTCGAATTGATCGTGGAGGAGACCGTCACCTGTTATGAAGGCGATCGCCTTCATCGCCACGATTGGGGTTATGGCTGTGGCACATGTCCGGCGTGCCATTTGCGCGCGGCCGGTTTCAAGAAATATCGCGAGCACGCCGCGTGACCTATCAAGTCAAGGAAATCTATTACACGCTGCAAGGCGAAGGTGCGCGCGCCGGCCGTGCAGCGGTGTTCCTGCGCTTTGCCGGCTGCAATCTGTGGACCGGCCGCGAAGACGACCGCCCCACCGCGACCTGCAAATTCTGCGATACCAAATTTGTTGGCACTGACGGTTCCGGTGGTGGAAAATTTGCCACAGCGGATTTGCTTGCGAATACCGTTGCGGAAAAATGGCCAGGCGCACAAGGCAAGCCTTATGTCGTCTGCACCGGCGGAGAGCCGTTGCTGCAACTCGACGCAGAATTGGTTCGCGCGCTTCATGCGAAGGGCTTCGAAATCGGGATCGAAACCAACGGCACGCTGCTCCCTCCCGACGGTATCGATTGGATTTGCGTCAGCCCGAAGGCGGGCGCCGAACTGGTGCTGGTCCGCGGTCAAGAGTTGAAGCTCGTCTACCCGCAGCCGGGTGCCGAGCCGGAACGCTATACGTGGCTCGCTTTCGACCATTTCTTTCTCCAGCCGATGGATAGCCCTAGGCGCGCCGAAAACACCGCAGCGGTTACGGAATATTGCCTTGAACACCCGCAATGGCGGCTGAGCCTGCAAACCCATAAGCTCATCGGGATTCCCTAAGCCCTTGACGGCAGGGCCAGCTGCGCTCTAAGGCCCCGCCCATGATGGAGATCACCCAGCAATTCGGCTTTGATGCCGCGCATTACCTGGAAGATGCGCCCTCCAGCACCAACCGGCGCATGCACGGCCACAGCTTCTATGCCGAAGTCACGCTGCGCGGCGAACCCGATCCCGTAAAGGGCTGGGTGCGCGATTTCGGCGAAGTGACAACGGCCCTAACCGAAATACGCACCGAACTGGACCATCAGTTGCTGAACGAGATTGCCGGGCTTGGCGCACCGACACTGGAAAACCTGGCGCGCTATATTTTTCGCGAGGCGAAGAGCAGGCTGCCGGAAGTCTGCCGTGTCAGGCTGTCGCGGCCGTCCTCGGGGCAATCCTGCGTCTTCGAGGAGGCGCGTTAGTGGCGCGGAACAAGACGCCGCTGCAGCTCGGACGTCCCGTTGCCATTCCGGCTTCGCCGGGCAAAGCGGTGCTCGACGCTGTGGCGAACCCCCACCCGGACACCGATTACGCGGTGCGGTTCACAGCGCCCGAATTCACCACGCTGTGCCCGATCACCGGCCAGCCGGACTTCGCCCATTTCGTCATCGATTATTGCCCGGCCAAGAGTCTGATCGAATCCAAATCGCTGAAGCTGTTTCTTGCAAGCTTCCGCAACACGGCCGGTTTCCATGAAGACTGCACCATCGCAATCGGCAAGCGCGTTGCGGCTGCTATCGGCCCCAAATATCTGCGCATTGCGGGCTATTGGTATCCGCGCGGCGGCATGCCCATCGATGTGTTCTGGCAAACGGGCCGTGTGCCCAAAAATGTCTGGTTGCCCGATTTGGAGGTCGAGCCTTATCGCGGGCGGGGCTGAGCCGCCAGCTTGGCGCAAGCTGCATAACGGTGACAGCTCGCCAAATGGTCGTTGACCATGCCAATGGCCTGAGCAAACGCATAGACGATCACCGGGCCGCAGAATTTGAAGCCGCGGCTTTTCAGCTCCTTCGCCAGCCTTTCACTCATTTCCGTTTTGGCGGGAATGTTCTGCATATCCTTCAGGGCTTTCGCGCGCGGCTTCTCATCCGCATGCTTCCAGATCAGCTCCGTAAATCCGCCGGGCTCTTTCTCCATGATGTC
>DATARE010000449.1:0-9889 GCA_036264295.1 Micropepsaceae bacterium
GAGATGGTGATGCCCGGTGACAACATCGCGGTGGAGATCGAGCTGATCGTGCCGATTGCCATGGAGGAAAAGCTGCGCTTCGCCATCCGCGAAGGCGGCCGTACCGTCGGCGCCGGCGTCGTCGTCAGCATCATTAAATAATTAGGCGAAGGCGGCTTTAGCCGTAGGAGACAATCATGCAGGGCCAAAATATCCGTATACGGCTCAAAGCCTTCGACCACCGTATTCTCGACAACTCCACCAAGGAGATCGTGAATACGGCCAAGCGTACCGGTGCGCAGGTGCGGGGACCCATTCCCTTGCCGACGCGTATCGAGCGCTTCACGGTCAACCGTTCGCCTCATGTGGACAAGAAGAGCCGCGAGCAATTCGAAATTCGTACGCATAAGCGGCTTCTCGACATCATCGATCCGACCCCGCAGACCGTGGACGCGCTGATGAAGCTCGACCTCGCGGCCGGCGTCGATGTCGAAATCAAGCTCTAAGGACGCGAAAAAACCATGCGCACCGGAGTTATCACACAGAAGCTGGGCATGACCCGCCTCTTCCTTGAGGATGGGCGGCATGTGCCAGTCACGGTCTTGAAGCTCGACAAATGTCAGGTCGTGGCAACGCGGACACCCGAAAAGGACGGCTACACCGCCGTTCAGCTCGGGTCCGGGTTCGTCAAGGCCAAGAGCGTCACCCAACCCGAACGCGGCCATTTCGCAAAGGCTTCCGTCGAGCCAAAGCGCAAGGTTGCGGAGTTTCGGATCGACGAAGCGAATATGCTGGAAGTGGGCGATGAGATTCTCGCCTCGCACTTCATCGCGGGTCAGAAGGTCGATGTGACCGGTATCACGATCGGACGCGGGTTTACCGGCGCGATGAAGCGCTGGAATTTCCGCGGCCTGGAAGCCAGCCACGGCGTGTCGATTTCGCATCGTTCGCTCGGCGGCACCGGTGGCCGTCAGGACCCCGGCAAGACTTTCAAGAACAAGAAGATGCACGGCCATATGGGTGTCGAGCGCGTGACCACCCAGAATGTCGAGGTCGCAAAAGTCGATGTCGAACGGGGCATCATCATGGTGCGCGGCGCTGTGCCGGGCGCCAAGGGCGGCTGGGTCATGGTGCGCGACGCGGTCAAACGTCCGCCTAAGGATGTTCCGCTGCCCGGCTCGGTCAAGAAGGCCGAGAAACCTGCGGCTGCGGCGGAGGGCGGGCAATGAAAGCCAAAGTGCTGACGCTCGATTCCGGCGATGCCGGGGAGATCGAACTTAAGGATGAGATTTTCGGACTCGAGCCGCGTGCGGATCTGATGCAGCGCGTGGTGGTCTGGCAGCTTGCCAAACGCCGCGCCGGAACCCACAAGACCAAGACGCGCGGCGAAGTGAACCGCACGACCAAGAAGGTTTATCGTCAGAAGGGCACCGGTTCGGCGCGTCACGGCGCTCGCTCCGCGCCGCAATATGTCGGCGGCGGCAAGGCGATGGCCCCGGTTCTGCGCAGCCACGAGTTCGATTTGCCGAAGAAGTTGCGGGCCGCGGGGCTTCGCCACGCGCTTTCCTCCAAGGCGCGCGATTCCAAAATCGTCGTGCTGGATGCGGCCTCGGTGAGCGCGATCAAGACCAAGGCGCTTAGCCTTCAGCTCGGCAAGCTCGGTGCGGGACATATATTGGTCGTCGATGGCGCTTTCGATGAGAATTTCGCCAAGTCGGCGCGCAATCTCGCCAAGGTGTCGCTGCTTCCTGCCGGTGGGTTGAACGTCTATGACGTGCTCCGCCGCGACACGCTGGTGCTGACCAAGGCGGCCATTCAGGCGATCGAAGCGCGCCTCGGCTCGGGAGAGGCGTCATGAGCAATTACGACATCATCCTTTCGCCGGTGATCACCGAAAAATCGACCCGGCTGTCGGAAGCCAACCAGGTCATCTTCCGGGTCACCAAAGGCGCGACCAAACCGCAGATTGCGACCGCGGTCGAAGCCTTGTTCAAGGTCAAGGTGAAGGCCGTGAACACGGTCCTTACCAAAGGCAAGATGAAAGCCTTCCGCGGCAAGCGCTTTCAGAAGAGCGACGTGAAGAAGGCGATCGTCACCCTGGTTGAAGGTTATCAAATCGACGTAACGACGGGCCTCTGAGGAAACAACGATGGCACTGAAGACATATAAGCCGGTGACGAACGCACAGCGCCAATTGGTGCTGGTCGACCGTTCAGGCCTGCACAAAGGCCCGCCGGTGAAGACGCTGACCGAAGGCCAGAAGCGTCCGGGCGGGCGCAACAATCTCGGACGCATCACGGTGCGATGGCAGGGCGGCGGCCACAAGCAAAGCTACCGCATCATCGATTTCAAGCGGGGCCGGCACGATCAGCCCGCCACGGTGCAGCATCTGGAATATGATCCGAACCGCACGTCGTTCATCGCCCTGATCAAATACAAGAACGGCGATCTTTCCTACATCATCGCGCCTCAGCGTCTGGCGGCCGGCGACACAGTCGTCTCCGGCGACCGCGTGGACGTGAAGCCCGGCAATGCCATGCCGCTGGCCGCGATGCCGGTCGGCACCATCGTGCACAACATTGAAATGAAGCCGGGCAAGGGCGGGCAGATCGCACGCGCCGCAGGCGCTTATGCGCAATATCTCGGCCGCGACGCCGGTTATGCGCTGATCCGGTTGAATTCGGGCGAAGTCCGCCGCGTGCGCCTGGAATGCAAGGCGACGGTCGGTGCGGTGTCCAATCCCGATCACATGAACGAGGTTCTCGCCAAAGCCGGCCGCAATGTCTGGCGCAACCGCCGTCCGTCCGTACGCGGAACAGCGATGAACCCGATCGATCATCCCCATGGCGGCGGCGAAGGCCGCACCAAGGGCGGCCGTCATCCGGTGACCCCGTGGGGCAAGCCGACCAAGGGCGGCAAGACGCGCAAGAACAAGCGCACCACACGCGACATTGTCCGTTCGCGCAGCGCCAAGAGCAAGGGTTAGCAAATGACTCGTTCGGTTTGGAAAGGCCCCTTTGTCGACGGCTATATCCTGAAGAAGGCCGACGCCGCGCGCGGTTCTGGCCGCAAGGACGTGATCAAGATCTGGTCGCGCCGTTCGACTGTGCTGCCCCAATTCGTCGGGCTGACCTTCGGCGTCTACAACGGCCAGAAGCATATCCCGGTGACCGTCACGGAGGACATGATCGGTCACAAATTCGGCGAGTTCTCGCCCACGCGCACCTTCCACGGCCACTCCGGTGACCGCAAGGCGACGAAGAAGGAAGCCTGATCATGGGCAAGCCGGCAAGAAAACGCGTGCTTTCGGAAACCCAGGCCAAGGCGGTGGGCTGCAACATCCGCACCTCTCCGCGGAAGCTCAATCTGGTGGCGCAATCGATCCGTGGACAGAGGGCCGAGCAAGCTCTCGCCACGCTGACCTTCTCGCCCAAGCGCGTCGCGCGCGTGGTAAAGAAAGTCCTGGAATCGGCCATCGCCAATGCCGAAAACAATCACGATCTGGATGTGGACGATCTGGTGGTGACGGAAGCGTCCGTTGGCAAGAACCTGACCATGAAGCGCTTCCACGCGCGTGCCCGCGGCCGCGGTGCACGGATCGAAAAGCCGTTCTCGCAGGTCACCATCGTGGTCGAAGAGAAGCAACAAGAAGCAAAGGCCGAAGCGCCGAAGAAGGCGCCCGCGAAACGCAAAGCCGCGGCAGCCAAACCGGAAAATAGGGAGCAGGCCTGATGGGTCAGAAGTGCAATCCGATCGGGCTTCGGCTCGGCGTCAACCGCACCTGGGATTCGCGCTGGTACGCGAACAAAAAGGAGTACGGCAAGCTCCTCCAGGAAGACATCAAGATCCGCAATTATCTGATGGATAAGCTGAAGCAGGCCGGCGTGTCGCGCATCTTCATCGAGCGGCCCCACAAGAAATGCCGCGTCACGATTCACTCGGCACGGCCGGGGGTGGTGATCGGCAAGAAGGGCGCCGATATCGAGAAGTTGAAATCGGATCTCGGCAAGTTCACGGATTCGGAAGTGCACCTGAACATCGTCGAAATCCGCAAACCCGAGATCGACGCCAAATTGGTCGCCGACAATATTGGTCAGCAGCTGGAACGTCGCGTTGCCTTCCGCCGCGCGATGAAACGGGCGGTGCAATCGGCGATGCGGCTGGGTGCACAAGGCATCCGCATCAATTGCACGGGCCGTCTCGGCGGTGCCGAAATCGCGCGCATCGAATGGTATCGCGAAGGCCGCGTGCCGCTGCACACGCTGCGTGCCGATATCGATTACGGCGTCTCCACGGCGAAGACGACCTATGGCACCTGCGGCGTGAAAGTGTGGGTCTTCAAGGGCGAGATCATGGAACATGATCCCATGGCCCAGGATAAGCGTCTCAATGAAGCTGCCGAGAGCGCGAGCCGCGGCGGACGTCCGCAGGCAGCGGCGTAACAAGGGTCAGGATCATGCTGCAACCGGCACGGACAAAATTCCGCAAACAACACAAGGGCCGCATTCACGGCTCGGCCAAGGCCGGGTTCAGCCTCGCGTTCGGATCCTATGGTTTGAAGGCGACCGAACCCGATCGCGTGACGGCGCGCCAGATCGAAGCGGCCCGCCGCGCGCTCACCCGTCATATGAAGCGCGCCGGACGCGTCTGGATCCGCGTGTTTCCGGATGTGCCGGTTTCGAAGAAGCCCGCCGAAGTGCGCATGGGGTCCGGCAAGGGCGCGCCCGAATTCTGGGTCTGCAAGATCAAGCCGGGCCGTATCCTGTTCGAAGTGGACGGCGTGCCGCGCGAGGTCGCGCTGGAAGCCTTTCGGCTGGCGGCCGGCAAATTGCCGATTGCGACGAAATTCGTCGCACGTCTGACGGCGTAAGGGGAAGCACGATGACCAAGGTTGCCGATTTTCGCGACCGCTCCGTCGATCAGCTGAACGACGAGCTGACGAAGCTGAAAAAGGAGCAGTTCAATCTGCGCTTTCAGCGAGCGAGCGGGCAATTGGAGAACACCGCGCGTTTCCGTGTCGTGCGGCACGACATTGCACGCATCATGACGGTGCTCAGCCAGCGTAGCAGGGGCGAAACCGCGCCTGCGAAGAAGGCCGCGGCAGCTGCCGCAGGCAAGACCAAAAAGCCGGCCAAGCGCGCCGGCGCCAGAAAATAGGAGAAGCGGCAATGCCGAAGCGCGTGCTGCAGGGTGTGGTGGTGAGCGATGCGAACGCCAAGACCGTGGTGGTCAAGGTGGAGCGCCGCTTCATCCATCCGGTGATGGGCAAGACCGTGCGCCGGTCGAAGAAATATCATGCGCATGATGAAGCCAAAACCTACAAGGTCGGCGATCTGGTGCGCATCCGCGAGTGCAAGCCGATTTCCAAGCTGAAGCATTGGGAAGTCATCGGCCGCACCGGGGATGCCTCGGGCGAAGCCGAAGGGAAGGCGTAAGTCCATGATACAGATGTCGAGCGAGCTCGATGTGGCCGACAATTCCGGCGCCCGTCGAGTCATGTGCATCAAGGTGCTCGGCGGCTCGCGCCGCAGATATGCCGATGTCGGCGACACCATTGTCGTGTCGGTGAAGGAAGCCATTCCGCGCGGACGCGTGAAGAAGGGTGAAGTTCTGAAAGCCGTCGTCGTGCGTACCGCCAAGGGCGTGCGCCGTCCGGACGGTTCGCTGATCCGCTTTGACGGTAACGCCGCGGTGCTGGTGAACGCGCAGAACGAGCCCATCGGCACGCGCATTTTTGGACCCGTCACGCGCGAGCTGCGCGCCAAGAACCACATGAAGATCATTTCGCTCGCGCCGGAGGTGCTCTGATGTCCGCCAAAGTGAGAAAGGGCGATCGCGTGGTCGTCACTTCGGGCCGCGACAAGGGTAAGTCGGGTGAAGTGCTGCGCGTGTTTCCGTCCGAGGAGCGGGTGGTTATCGCTGGCGTCAATATCGTGAAGCGCCACCAGCGGCAGACCCAACGGGCGCAGGGCGGCATCGTGTCGAAGGAGGCCCCGCTGCATCTGTCGAAAATCGCCCATATCGATCCGAAGACGGGTGGTCCGACACGCATCGGATTTAAGGTTTTGGAAGACGGACGCCGTGTGCGGTTCGCCAAGAAGTCCGGAGAGGTTCTCGATGTCTGAGGCAGGATCCCCGAAAGAGGCCAAGCAGAAGGCGCCCAAAGCGCCAAAGCCGGAGGCCGGGGCAGCAGAGGCTGGCGGCAAAGCCGCCAAGAAAAAAGGTGCAGGACGCGAGGCCAAGGGCGGACCTGCGGCCGGTGAAACGGCACGCGATCCCAATTATGTGCCGCGCTTCAAGAAGCATTATCTCGACGTCGTCCGTCCGGGACTGGTCGAGAAATTCGGCTACAAGAATTTGCTGCAGGCGCCGCGCATCGAAAAGATCGTGCTGAACATCGGTGCCGGCGAAGGCGCCGCCGATCAGAAGAAAATCCAGTCGGCGCAAAACGATCTGACGGCGATTGCCGGCCAAAAGGCGGTGATCACGCGGGCGAAGAAGGCCATTGCGGCGTTCAAGATCACGGCGGGCCGTCCGGTAGGCACGCGCGTCACGCTGCGCAAGGACCGGATGTATGAATTCCTCGACCGCCTCATCACGGTGGCGCTGCCCCGCGTGCGCGATTTCCGCGGCGTCTCGGCCAAGAGTTTCGACGGACGGGGCAATTACGCGATGGGCCTGAAAGAGCACGTCGTGTTTGTCGAAATCGACTACGACAAAGTCGAAACCGTTTGGGGCATGGACATCATCATTCAGACTTCGGCACGGACTGACGAGGAAGCCAAGGCGCTTCTCACCGGTTTCCGTCTGCCGTTCATGAATTGAAAGCCGAAGGAGCAAACAGGCCTATGGCTAAGCTGAGCCAGATCAACCGGAATAAGAAGCGCGAGAAGATGGCGGCGCGTTATGCGCCCAAGCGTGCGGCGCTGAAAGCAAAGGCGGACGACATGTCGGTTGCGCCCGAAGAGCGTTTTGCCGCGCGGCTGAAGCTTTCGAAACTTCCGCGCAATTCGTCGCCGACGCGCATTCACAATCGCTGCGATCTGTCGGGCCGGTCCAAGGGCTTTTATCGCAAGCTGAAGCTTTCGCGCATTGCGCTTCGCGAGCTGGCGAATTTCGGCCAGGTGCCTGGCATGACCAAGGCGAGCTGGTAGGGGGCGGGAATGGCAATCAACGATCCGATTGGCGATCTTCTCGCCCGTATCCGCAACGGACAAATGCGCGGCTTGGCGAAGGTCTCGACGCCCGCATCCAATTTGCGGGGACGACTGCTGGATGTGCTGAAGCTGGAAGGCTTCATCCGTGGCTATGCCGAAGTGGAAATGAAGGGCAAAGCGAAGGAATTCGAAATCGAGCTGAAATATCACGAGGGCAAGCCGGTCATTCGGGAACTGACACGTATCTCGACGCCCGGCCGCCGTGTCTACAATTCGGTGGATCAGCTGAAGCCGCATCGTGGTGGCTTGGGAATTTCGATTCTTTCAACCCCGCAAGGTGTGATGTCGGACAACGACGCGCGCGCCAAGAATGTCGGCGGCGAAGTCCTGTGCCGCGTGTTCTGATGATTGGAGAGAACTGATGTCCCGTATCGGCAAAAGGCCGGTTCCGTTGCCCAAAGGGGTCACCGCGCAGGTGGCGGGCGGCAATGTCTCCGTGAAGTGCCCCAAGGGTGAGCTGAAACTTACGCTCGTGCCCGAAGTTGAGGCTTCCATCGGCGATGGCGGTATTGCAATCACGCCGCGGGAACAGACTGACCGCGCGCGCGCCATGTGGGGCATGCAGCGCACCTTGGTGAACAATCTCGTGCGCGGCGTGACCGAAGGCTTCACGGAGCGTCTGGAAATTTCCGGCGTGGGTTATCGCGCCGCGGTCCAGGGCAAAAATCTGCAGATGCAGCTGGGCTTTTCCCACGACGTGCTGCATCCGATTCCCGCCGGCATCCAGATTGTCTGCGAGAAGCCGACTTCGATTCAGATCACCGGCATCGACAAGCAGCTGGTCGGGCAGGTGGCAGCCGAACTCCGCAGCTATCGCCCGCCGGAGCCCTATAAGGGCAAGGGTGTGAAATATGCGAGCGAGCGCATCCGCCGCAAAGAAGGCAAGAAGAAATAGCCATGGCCAACCTGAAAGCACTTTTCGAACGGCGCAAACGCCGCGTGCGCTACACCATCACGCAAGTCAGCGGTGGCCGGCCTCGCCTTTCGGTTTACCGCTCGGGCAGGCATATCTATGCCCAGGTGATCGATGATTCCCATCGCACGACGCTGGCCTCCGCGAGTTCGGACGAAGCCGTGACAGAAGGCGGCAAGGCCAAAACCTACAATGTTGCGGCCGCCACCGAAGTCGGCAAGCTCATTGCCAAGCGCGCGCTCGAAAAGGGCGTGACGAAGGTTGTGTTTGACCGTGGCGGTTATCTTTTTCATGGGCGCGTGAAGGCGCTCGCAGAGGCGGCCCGCGAGGGCGGTCTCGAATTTTAGGAAGGACGAAACCCGTGGCACGTGAACCCCGCGAGCGTGAAGGCCGGGAACGCGAAAGCGAACTCATCGACAAGCTCGTGCATATCAACCGCGTCGCCAAAGTGGTGAAGGGCGGCAGGCGCTTCGGTTTCGCGGCGCTGGTGGTGGTCGGCGATCAGCGCGGCCGAGTCGGCTTTGGACATGGCAAGGCGCGCGAAGTTCCCGAAGCCATCCGCAAGGCGACGGAAGCGGCCACGCGCGCCATGATTCGCGTGCCGTTGAAGGACGGCCGTACGCTGCATCATGAAACCCGCGGCCATCATGGCGCGGGCAAGGTCGTCGTGCGCCCCGCCGATCAGGGCACCGGAATCATCGCGGGTGGACCGATGCGCGCGGTGTTCGAATCCTTGGGCGTGGGCGATGTCGTGGCCAAGAGCTTGGGCACCTCGAACCCGTACAACATGGTGCGGGCGACATTCGATGCGCTGAAGCAGCAGCAATCGCCGCGTTTGATCGCGCAGCGCCGCGGCAAGAGCGTCTCGGAAATCATCCAGCGGCGCGAAGCACAAGGCAAAGTCGAAGTCGAAGCCGCGGCGGGAGCATAATGATGGCGGGCAAGAAGCAAGCGTCGAAAAACGCAGCGCCTGGCGCGAAGAAAATGCTGACTGTGCGCCAAATCCGCAGCGAGGCGCGTCAGCCGGCAAAGATGGCGGAAACCTTGCGCGGCCTTGGTTTGGGCCGTATCGGACGGGTGAAAGTGCTTGAGGACACGCCCGCGGTGCGCGGCATGATCCGTAAGGCGCTCCATCTGGTGGCCGTTACAAGCGACGAATGAATGCGTGTCGTGGCCCGCAAGATCGCGCGGCCATAACGGAAAGACAATAGGCGAAGCCATGAAGCTCAACGACATCCGGGACAACCAAGGGGCCAGAAGCTCGCGCACGCGCGTGGGACGCGGTTCCTCATCCGGCCTCGGAAAGACCTGCGGCCGCGGGGTCAAAGGCGCCAAGGCGCGCGCCGGTGTTTCCATCCATGGTTTCGAAGGCGGCCAGATGCCGCTTTACATGCGCCTGCCCAAGCGCGGCTTCCACAATCAATTCGGCACCGACTTTGCCGTTATCAATCTGGGCCGGCTTCAGGCGGCGATCGATGCGGGCAAGATCAGCGCTGCAGATACGATCACGGGCGAAAGCCTGGCCAAGGCCGGCATTGTGAGCCATGCCAAGAACGGCGTGCGTCTGCTCGCCGATGGGGAGCTCAAGGCAAAGCTCACCTTGGAAGTCGCCGGCGCGTCAGCTGCCGCCATCGCGGCAGTGGAAAAGGCGGGAGGGTCGGTCACGACCACCCACAAGAAGATCGTTCACATGAACAAGAAGGGCGAACCGGGAAAGCGGGTCCAAAGGCGGAACGCTGCGGCTCAAAAGCGAAATTCGGCGGCCGCCAGCTAGGCTGTC
>DATARE010000474.1:0-7069 GCA_036264295.1 Micropepsaceae bacterium
CCCTGATCGGCGTGGGATCAAATCTTCTGATCCGCGACGGCGGCATACCGGGCGTGGTCATCCGGCTTCCTGCCGCATTCGGACGCATCGAGAAGTTGAATGACACGCAAATCCATGCCGGTGCCGCGGCGCTTG
The DNA here is from genome assembly GCA_036264295.1 of Micropepsaceae bacterium. Lineage (GTDB taxonomy): Bacteria > Pseudomonadota > Alphaproteobacteria > Micropepsales > Micropepsaceae > CAIYRG01. The sequence goes on from DATARE010000474.1 coordinate 136, forward strand.
ACGCGACGGTTGCGCGCGCTGCGGCCGATGCGGGCATCGGCGGGCTTGAATTCCTGCGGGGCATTCCGGGCACCATTGGCGGTGCGCTGACCATGAACGCGGGCTGCTATGGCAGCGAAATCAAGGATGTGTTCGTGAGCGCGCGTGCGGTGGACGGGCAGGGGCGCTTGCTGACGCTGGACCTTGAGGGGATGGGCTTCACCTATCGCCATTCAAAGCCGCAAGGCCTGATCTTCGTCGACGCGGTGTTGCAAGGCGTCCCCGGCGAGCCGGATGCCATTCGTGCGCGGATGGAAGCGCTTGTCGCACAGCGCGAAAACACCCAGCCGGTGCGCAGCAAGACGGGGGGTTCCACGTTCACCAATCCGCCGGGCCACAAGGCTTGGCAGCTCATCGATGCCGCCGGGTGCCGGGGGCTTGCCCATGGCGCGGCGCAGGTTTCGGAGAAGCACTGCAATTTCCTCATCAACAATGGCGATGCCACGGCCACCGACATCGAGGCCTTGGGCGAGGAGGTCCGCGCGCGCGTGAAGGCGAAGTTCGGCATCGAACTCGAATGGGAGATCAAGCGCATCGGACGGCCGAAATCCGGAGGGACCCCATGACCTCCTTCAAGCGCGTCGCGGTTTTGCTGGGTGGATTGTCGCCGGAACGCGAAGTCAGTCTGGTCTCGGGGCGCGCCTGTGCCGACGCACTTCGCGCCGAGGGTTTCGAAACCGTCGAAATCGATGTCGGCCACGATCTGGCCCAGCGCCTGCAGGATGCCAAGCCCGATGCCGTGTTCAACGCGCTGCATGGGCGTTGGGGCGAGGATGGCTGTGTCCAGGGCCTGCTGGAAATGATGGAGATTCCCTACACCCACTCCGGCGTGCTCGCCTCCGCGCTGGCGATGCACAAGGAACGCGCCAAATCGGCATTCCGCGCGGCGAGCTTGCCCGTGGCCGACAGTATTGTCTTGAACCGGCATCTCGCCGCGGACAGCCATCCGATGCCACCGCCTTACGTGGTGAAACCGGTCAACCAGGGATCGAGCGTCGGTGTCTATATCGTTCGCGAGGGTGACAACCGGCCGCCCGCGGCACTCGAATCGCCCGATTGGACGTTCGGCGAGTCCGTGATGATCGAAGATTATGTGCCGGGACGCGAACTGACCGTTGCCGTTATGGGGTCGAAGGAAAACGAAATCCGTGCGCTGGCCGTGACGGAGATCGTCCCCAGAATGGCGTTCTACGATTACGACGCCAAATATGCGCCCGGTGGTTCGGACCATGTGATCCCGGCGAAGATTCCCGACGTCACGCAGCATGAGGCCATGGCGCTGGCCGAACGCGCGCACGCAGCGCTTGGCTGCCGGGGTGTTTCGCGCACGGATTTTCGTTTTGATGACACAAAAGGCGCGAATCGGCTCATCGTGCTTGAAGTTAACACGCAGCCGGGCATGACGCCCACATCCTTGGTGCCGGAGCAGGCGGCCTACAAAGGCATGAGCTTCCGTGCCCTGGTGCGGTGGATCCTGGAGGACGCCTCATGCGACAGGTGAAGGCGAAGACGACACGAATCGAGCGGCCTGCCGGCAATGGCCGGCGCGGTGCAGGCGGTTCACGTGCAGGAGCGCCGCGTTTGCCGCGCAAATCGGCTGGCGTCGAGCCGGCGAGATTTGGCTGGCTCAAACGTCTGCCGCTTGCCCATCCGATTTTGGCCCTAACAGCAGTGCTCGTGGTGATCGGCGCAGGGCTGGGCGTATTCGCGGGAGGCCATGTCGCCAAGGCGATTGGCGGCATGCAGGCCGCCATCATTGCGCCGTTCACCAATGCGGGCTTTGCGGTGCGCGAGGTCACCATTTCGGGCGAAGAGCGCACCACGCCGGAGGCCGCATCGGCTGCGCTCGCCCTCACCAAGGGTGGTTCCATCTTCGGCGTGCGCCCGGACGCGGCGCGGGCGCGCCTCTTGATGCTTCCCTGGGTGGCTGACGCCGAGGTGCGGCGCCATTTTCCCGATACGGTCACGGTTCGGCTGATCGAAAAGCGCCCCTTCGCGCTGTGGAAGAATGGAAACGCCATGAGCGTCATCGAACGCTCGGGCGCCGTCATCACCAAGGTCGATGAAACTCCCATTGGGCATTTGCCGATGATTGCGGGCGCTGGCGCTCCGGAAGCAGCGGCGCCCATCATCGACGCACTCCTGAAAGAGAAGGCGATCGAGGCGCGGCTGGTCGCGCTGGAGCGCATCGGCGAGCGTCGCTGGGATCTCCATCTTGCCGGCGGTGTCACGGTGCGGCTTCCCGAAGAGGGTTGGGAGCGGCAACTCGACGAGCTTGAAAAACTGATTGTCGAAAAAGGCGTCATGGAACGCGATATCGAGATGATCGATCTTCGCTATCCCGACAATTATGTGTTTCGATTGCACAATGGTGATTCGCGGCCGGTGCCGCGGGAACGGCATGCGTAGGTGAAGGCCCGATGGGGGACACATTCCGCACACGAACGAATGGGAAGGCGAATGGCGCCAGGACGAGCCATGCCCGCAGCGGCCTTATTGCCGCACTGGATGTCGGTTCGTCCAAGATCGCCTGCATCATCGGCCGCGCCGAACAGGGCGGCATCCAGGTGCTGGGCTCGGCCTTGCACGAATCGCTGGGCATCAAATCAGGCGCGGTGACGAATCTCGATCTGGCCGAGCGCTCAATTCGGGAGGCGGTTGGCGCGGCCGAGCAATTGGCGGATCTGCGCATTCAGGATGTCATTCTCGCGGTCCAATGCGGCCAGCCGAAAAGCCTGGTGGCGCGGGCGGAGGGCACGCCGGCCGGCGAGCTGGTGAACGATTCGCATTTGCGCATGCTTTTGGGCGATGCCAAGCGCCGCTGCCGTGAAGACGGCTATGAAACCATCCAGGCGGCACCCACCGGCTATGTGGTCGATTCGGCCCGCGGTGTTTCCGATCCCCGCGGAATGTATTGCGAGCGGCTCGGGGTTTCGGTTCATGCCGTGGCGGTGCGTTCGGGGCCATTGCAGAATCTGCGGTTGGCCGTGGAGCGCTGCCATCTGACCATCGCGCGCCAGCTTTATGCGCCCTATGCCAGCGGCCTGGCCACGCTGACGCCGGATGAGACCTCTCTGGGCGTGACGCTGATCGATATCGGCGCCGGGTGCACCTCGGTTGCCGTCTTTTTGGAAGACGTGCTGGTGCATGTGGATTCGGTGCCGCTGGGGGGCGCGAACATCACGGCGGATTTGGCCAAGATGTTGTCGTCGCCCTTGTCCGCGGCCGAACGTATCAAGACGCTCTATGGCTCCGCGCTTGGCGAACTCGACGCGGCGGGCGACCTCATCGAGGTGCCGCTGATGGGCGAGGAGGGGGCGTCTGCTACCGACAGGGTGCGCCGTTCTGTGCTGACCCGCATCATCAGCGCCCGGCTCGAAGAAATTTTCGGCGAGGTGCAGACCCGGTTGAAGAAAAGCGGCTTCGATGTCGCCGCTGGCCGGCGCGCCGTGTTGACCGGCGGCTGCACGCAGCTGGCGGGCGTGCGTGAGCTGGCAGCACAGCTTTTGAACAAGCAGGTGCGCATCGGCCGGCCGCAGACCTTTCCCGGATTGCCGGCGGCAACGGCAGGACCTGCCTATGCCACGGCTCTGGGGCTGCTCATCTCGGGCGCGACGAGCCCGCCGGAATCCAACGATCCCAATCCTCCACAGGCGGAGGAAAAACAGCGCCGCGGTTTCGTGCGGTGGATCAACGACACGCTTTTTGGCTGAGACGCAGAATTATTTTCGGAGGCAGAACATGACCATCAATTTCAGGACGCCGGAACCAAACGAACTGTCGCCGCGCATCACGGTTCTGGGTGTCGGCGGCGCTGGCGGCAATGCCGTGAACAACATGATCAACGCCAAACTCGAAGGTGTGAGCTTCGTTGTCGCCAACACCGACGCACAGGCGCTGACCCAGTCCAAGGCGGATCACAAGATCCAATTGGGCGCCATGCTGACCGAAGGCTTAGGCGCGGGCGCGAAACCGGAGGTCGGCCGCGGCGCGGCAGAGGAATCCTTGCCGGAAATCCTCGAACGTCTGTCGGGCGCCCATATGGTCTTCATCACCGCTGGCATGGGCGGCGGCACGGGCACCGGTGCAGCTCCTGTCATCGCCCGCGCCGTGCGTGAGCTCGGCGTCCTGACGGTGGGTGTGGTGACCAAGCCTTTCCACTTCGAAGGCGACAAGCGCATGCGGATCGCCGAGCGCGGCATCGAGGAACTGCAGAATTTCGTCGATACCCTCATCGTGATCCCCAACCAGAACCTCTTCCGGGTGGCAACCGAGCGCACGACATTCGCCCAAGCCTTTGCCATGGCCGATGACGTGCTGCATTCGGGTGTACGCGGCGTCACCGACCTCATCATCATGCCGGGCCTGATCAATCGCGACTTCGCCGATATCAAGACCGTGATGTCGGAAATGGGCAAGGCGATGATGGGAACCGGGGAGATGGACGGCGAGGGACGCGCGCTGCGCGCTGCCGAAGCGGCAATTTCAAACCCGTTGCTCGATGATGTATCCATGAAAGGCGCGCGCGCCGTGCTGGTGAACGTGACCGGCGGACCCGACCTGATGCTGTTCGAAGTCGACGAGGCCGTTAATCGCATCCGCGCCGAGGTCGATCCCGACGCGAATATTCTGTTCGGAAGTGCGCTCTCCGAAGATATGGAAGGGCGCGTTCGCGTCTCTGTCGTTGCCACGGGCATCGATGCGGAGTCATGCCTGCGCATGGGTGACAACGTGCAGAAGCTGCCGGTCCGCCGCAAAGCGGTTGACATTGAAACGCCTGCGCCGTCGTCACTTGCACGTGCTGTGTTCGAGCCCATCGCGGATAGCGCGGTGCGTGAGCAGATGGCAAACCTGGCACAGGAACTTGCCACGCGTGTCGAAGCCCCGCTGCCGGAAGAGGTTCCGGTGGTTGCGCACGCGCCGGAGCCTTTGAACCTTGGTTCCGAAATGCAGATTGCGGAGGAGCTTCCCGCGGCCGTGGCGGCCCCGGCGTTGCGCGAATTCCCACGCGAGCCGATGCCCCAAGAGCGTGAGAAGCGCGGCATGTTCAGTGGGTTGTTCGGCGGGCGCCGGCGCGTTGAGCGCAATGAACGTCCCATCGAACCTGTCCTGGAACGGCCCCGCGCTCCGGCGATGACGCAGCCCGCCGCTCAACCGGCCGGACGGTCTGCCCCGGCTCCAACGGCCGCGCCGCAGCCTGCTCGGGAGCCCCAAGCGCAACCGCAGCAGCAGACCCGTGCCGCGCAAGCCCCGGCAGAGCCGGCCCAGAAGCCGCAAGCGCCAGCCGATGATCTTTTCGCGGGCGTCGCAGACGATGACCGCTTTGAGATTCCCGCTTTTCTGCGGCGGCAGGCAAAAACGGGTTCTTAATGGCGAGGCGCCGGACGCTCGCCACCGAGGTTTGCGCCGATGGCGTGACCTTGCATGCGGGTGTTCCGGTGCATATGCGGCTGATCCCAGCGGCGCCGGGAACGGGTATCCGTTTCCGGCGCACGGATGTTGCGGGTTCGCAACCGATTCCAGCGCTGTGGTCCAATGTGGTGGATGCCAGGCTCGGCACCGTGCTGCAGTTGGCGCAAGGCCCCAGTGTCGGCGTGGTAGAACACCTGCTTTCGGCACTCGCCGGCGCGGAAATCGACGATTGCGATATCGAACTCGACGGCCCCGAACCTCCGATCCTCGATGGCGATGCCTTGTCCTTTCTTGATCTGGTGGACCGCGCCGGTGTTCGCGAGATTCAGGGTCCCCGTGACTCGATCCGCGTGCTGAAGCCGGTCGAGGCGCAGAGCGGCGCGGCTCTGGCGCGCCTTGTGCCTTCGGCCCTTCCAACGTTTCAGTTCGAAATCGACTTCCCAACGGCCGTTATTGGACGTCAGACTTTTGCGTTCGCCTTCACGGCCGAGAAATTTCGCAAGGAAATCGCACCGGCCCGGACTTTCGGTTTTCTCAACGAGGCCGAACAATTGCGCCGGAGCGGCTATGGCCGCGGCGCCGACCTTAACAACACCCTGGTCATAGACGGCGACCATCTGATGAATCCCGAACTTCGGCGGTTTCCCGATGAATTCGTACGGCACAAGATTCTGGACGCGATTGGCGATTTGAAATTGGCCGGTGCCGTTCTGATCGCGGGCTTCGAAGGGCTGCGGTCAAGCCATGCCTTGAACAATGCGCTTTTGCGGGCGCTGTTCGCGGAACCGCAAAACTACGAACGGACCCGCGACCCTTAAGGGGACACAGGCTGCTTGCCGTCGGCGTCCGCGCTCTTCAAGGTCTTCACCAGATTGGCGAGCGCGATGCGCTGATCCTCATTCGGGATTTCCAGAAAATTGCGCACCAGATCGATGGCGATACGATTGCGTCCCCCATGGGGAAGCTCGGGTTTCGCGACGCCTGGGTCCAGGCCTTCGAAAAAAAAGGCAACGTCGGTGTCCAGGATGTTGGCGATTTCGAACAGCCGCCCGGCGCTCACGCGGTTTGTGCCGGTCTCGTATTTCTGGATCTGCTGGTAGGAGATGGCCAAAGCTGCGGCCAATTGCTCCTGCGTACAGCCCAAAAGCGTCCGGCGAAGCCGGATACGGGTTCCGACATAATCGTCGACGCGGCGGCTAAGACGGCCATTCGAGGCAACACTTTCCAAGACGATCCTCCGGCAGGCGCACCTCTAGGTGGAATAGCCCGGCAACTCCGACTATAGTCAGCCCTTGCCTGACGATTGATGACAAAAATCAAATGCTCGAAAGTGAAGCTGGCCCGATCTAGGTCACGAACTCATAAAGGGGATTCCGTTTTTTGGCGAACAGTGATTCAAACGTCCAGCGATGGAGGTTTGGATGGCTCGTTTCGATCTGACGGATTTCGAGTGGTCGGTCATTTCGCCCTTGCTGCCGAACAA
>DATARE010000519.1:0-3634 GCA_036264295.1 Micropepsaceae bacterium
TGGGACTTGCCTCGGCCGCGCTGGATGTATCGGACGGTCTGATCGCCGACCTTGGTCATATTGCCGAAACCTCAAAGGTCCGCATCATCATCGATGGGAGCCGCATCCCGCTCTCGCCTGCGCTGACGAATTTTTGGGGCCGAAACAACGAGAACATCGCGCGCGCAGCCACTGCGGGTGACGATTATGAGATTGCCTTCACGGCCCCTGCGAGCACGCGCGCGGCCGTTGCCAAGGCTGCCGAGGAGGCCGGAGTGCCACTCCATGAAATCGGCCGGGTCGAGAAGGGTGAAGGCGTCGTCCTGGCAGATGAAAAGGGCGATCCCATCTCAATCTCCAAATCCGGGTTTACCCATTTTTAGTCCGGGCGTTCGGTAACCTGTTTTTAGCTCCGCTGCGGGCATTCTTCGCCCATGATCGCCATTACCAAGAAATTCACCGCGTTGGCCCTCCTATTTGCCCTGGGTCTGCCATTGGGCGGAGCCCTGGCGGCGGAGCCCGCCAAGGACGAAGGCCCCACCGATGTGGATTTGCCCCCGATTCTCGCTCCGGTGGTGGTCGACAACCGCCTGGACAGTTACGCCTACATCACCATTGCCCTGACGCCCACCTCCCGTGACAAAGCGCTCGTTATTCGCGAAAAGGTTCCGTTCCTGCGGGATGGGTTTCTGCGCGAACTCAACAACAAGATCGGTATTGGTAAAGCCTCCGACCCCAAGACCGTCGATCAGCCTGCCTTGAAAAAGCGCCTGCTTGCCCGCGTGAGCCAGATTCTGCCCCAGGGAACCGTCAGCGACCTCAAATTCCAGCAGATCGTCATGACGCCGATTCAGCCGCAGTCCTGACCCGTGCGAGGCGGTTGCCTCGCGTGCGCGACTTTGGCATGTTCCCCCGCCTCCATGGGGGTGGGGCTTGCCGCGTCTTCGATCTTGTGACAGGCAGTCCGCGTTTTCCTCCCGAGCCGGAATCGACACATATAAGGACTGCGAAATGAGCCTGCCTCTAACCCTCGTACTTGTCTGCGGCGTGATCGCGCTCGCCTATGGAGGCCTGCTGGTTCAGCAGCTTTTGGCCCGAAGCGCCGGCACGAAGGAGATGCAGGAGATCGCCGCTGCCATTCAGGAAGGCGCTGCCGCCTATCTGAACCGTCAATACACAACCATTGCGATTGCCGGTGCGGTCATTTTCGTGGCTGCTTTCGCCGTGCTCGGATGGCAGGTGGCGGTCGGCTTCCTCATTGGCTCCACTTTATCGGGCGCCGCCGGCTATATCGGCATGAACGTCTCGGTGCGGGCCAATGTGCGCACCGCCGAAGCATCCCGCACCGGTCTTGCGGAAGGTCTCTCGGTCGCCTTTAAATCGGGCGCCGTGACCGGGCTCTTGGTTGTCGGGCTCGGGTTACTTGGTGTGGCGGGCTATTACGCCATTCTCACCGGCGCGCTGGGGCTTTCGGTGACTGATCCCGCTCAAAGCCGCATCGTGGTGAACGCGCTCGTGGCGCTTGGCTTCGGCGCTTCGCTGATCTCGATCTTTGCCCGTCTCGGCGGCGGCATCTTCACCAAAGGTGCCGACGTGGGCGGCGATATGGTGGGCAAGGTCGAAGCCGGTATTCCAGAAGACGATCCGCGCAATCCCGCCACCATTGCGGACAATGTGGGCGACAATGTCGGCGACTGCGCCGGTATGGCGGCGGATCTGTTCGAGACTTATGCCGTGACCACGGTTGCCACCATGGTGCTGGCGTCGATCTTCTTCTCGGACGCCGAAAAGGTCGCGATGATGGTCTATCCCTTGACCATCGCGGGCGCCTGCATCCTGACCTCCATTGCCGGTACGTTTTTCGTCCGGCTCGGTCCCAGCAAGAACATCATGGGTGCGCTCTACAAAGGGTTGATCGCCACGGGCGTGTTGTCGCTCGCGCTGTTGCTGCCGCTGACCTATTGGATCGTGGGTCTCGATAAGGAATACGCCATCCTGGGCGGTGCACGCTTCACGGGATGGGATTTGTATTTCTGCGGTGTGGCGGGTCTGGTCGTTACGGGATTGCTCGTCTGGATCACGGAATATTATACCGGCACGAATTTCCGCCCCGTCCAATCGGTGGCCAAAGCCTCGCAGACGGGCCACGGCACCAATGTCATTCAAGGTCTTGCCGTATCGATGGAGTCGACAGCGCTGCCGGCGCTTGTGATCTGTGCCGGCATCACCGTGACGTATCTTCTGGCGGGATTGTTCGGAATCGCCATCGCGGTGACCACCATGCTGGCGCTCGCCGGTATGATCGTGGCTCTCGATGCGTTCGGCCCGGTCACCGACAATGCCGGCGGCATTGCGGAAATGTCCGGTCTCGAAGGCGATGTCCGCAAGACCACGGACGCGCTTGATGCGGTCGGCAACACCACCAAAGCGGTGACCAAAGGCTATGCCATCGGTTCGGCCGGTCTGGGCGCACTTGTGCTGTTCGCGGCGTATACGGAAGATATCAATTACTTCGTCGCCAACGGCGATTCCTACCCTTATTTCAAAGGTCTCGAACTCCCGACATTCTCGCTGACCGATCCATGGGTGGTTGTTGGCCTCTTCATCGGCGGCTTGCTGCCCTATCTGTTTGGCGGCATGGCCATGACAGCGGTCGGACGCGCGGCCAGTGCCGTGGTGGAAGAGGTACGCCGCCAATTCCGCGAAATGCCCGGTATCATGCTGCGCACCCAGAAGCCTGATTACGGCCGGGCGGTCGACATGCTGACCAAGGCAGCGATTCGGGAAATGATCATCCCCTCGATGCTGCCGGTGCTATCGCCCATCGTGCTGTTCCTGGCGGTGCGCGCGGTGGCCGGACCGACATCGGCCTTGAACGCGCTCGGCGCCATGCTGCTGGGCGTGATCGTGACCGGCCTGTTTGTGGCCATCTCGATGACCTCGGGTGGTGGCGCCTGGGACAATGCCAAGAAATATATCGAAGACGGGCATTACGGCGGCAAAGGCTCCGACGCTCATAAGGCGGCGGTAACCGGTGATACGGTTGGCGATCCTTACAAGGACACCGCCGGCCCGGCCGTCAATCCGATGATCAAGATCACCAATATCGTGGCGCTATTGCTGCTGGCGGTGCTGGCCCATCTCGGCGCGTAGTCGCGCTCGCTCCGTCTCGCGGTCCATAAAGCAATGGCCGGCACAAGGCCGGCCATTGTGAAGGAACGAAACCGCTCAGCGCGGTGAGGGAATGGGCGGAGGCATACCGCCGCCGGGGACATTGTCGGTCGGCGCGGATTGGCCGATCTGTCCTGGCACGGCATTGAAGATCTGTTGGATCAGGTTCAGCTCGCGGCCGCGTGTGGGCGTCTCGCGAGTCACGAAGTCGACCACCCGTCCATCGGTCAGCGTGTATTTGTGGATGTCCGTCACCTTGCCGTCCTTGGCGAATTCGACGGCGACAATGTTGCGGTCGGTCGCGCGCGGCGCAAAGAACGCATTCTGCTCGACATGTGAGGAAATATAATACCAGACGTCATTGCCGAAGGTCGCGGCCGTGGATGGATCGCCAAGCTTCTTGTTGACGGTATCCTTGGTGTCCATGCCGACTTCGACACTGGATATCGCCTGCTGATCCGGGACATAGCCCCGTTGGCTTTCC